>NZ_JMDX01000088.1:0-21729 GCF_000935845.1 Paenibacillus sp. E194 | reverse complement strand
GGGAGATCAACAGGCGGCACTGTTCGGTCAAGCATGTTTCCAGCAGGGCATGGCCAAAAATACGTATGGCACAGGCTGCTTCATGTTGATGAATACTGGCGAACAGGCTGTGAAATCCTCGCATGGGCTGCTAACGACGATCGCTTGGGGGATAGACGGCAAAGTAGAGTATGCGCTGGAAGGAAGCGTATTCGTTGCAGGTTCCGCTATTCAATGGCTTCGCGATGGCTTGCGCATGATCAAGGAATCCAAGGATAGTGAGCTGTATGCAAGCAAGGTGGAGTCAACAGACGGCGTGTATGTCGTTCCAGCCTTCGTCGGATTGGGTACGCCGTACTGGGACAGCGAGGTGAAAGGCGCGATCTTCGGCCTGACGCGCGGCACTTCGAAAGAACACTTCATCCGCGCAACATTGGAATCGCTCGCTTATCAAACGAAAGACGTATTGACTGCGATGGAGGCCGATTCGTCCATCAAGCTGACAAAGCTGCGTGTGGATGGAGGAGCAATTCAGAACAATTTCCTGATGCAGTTCCAGAGCGACATGCTGGGCGTACCGGTGGAATGCCCGCAAGTATTTGAAACAACTGCACTAGGCGCGGCATACCTTGCCGGTTTGGCTGTGGGATACTGGAGCGACCGGGACGAGATAGCGGCGCAATGGAGCATTGATCGTACCTTTACACCGTCCATGCAGGAAGAACGTCGCAATGCCTTGTATTCCGGCTGGGGCAAAGCCATTGAGGCAACAAAAGTATTTAAATAAGAGCACGAATATGCTACAATTTTAAATAAGTTAATATTTAAATTCGGTTGGAGAATTGAGAACCGCAATTGCACTTAGTCTATGACTTTAGTGTTATTGCGGTTTTTTTGTTTTCGATGTGAGCATTAGCGAGTACTTACTTTTCATGCCGTCTTTACGACGAGGGGGGTTATCATATGACAACTGTTTTTTCCGCTAAGAAGCGCAAATCTATCGTACAAGCAATGGGTCAGAAGCCGCTTGACGTGATCGTTATTGGAGGAGGGATTACGGGCGCAGGGATTTCGTTGGATGCGACAACGAGGGGATTGAGAACTGCACTATTCGAGATGCAGGACTTCGCCGCAGGGACGTCTTGTCGTTCAACGAAGCTAGTGCATGGCGGTCTCCGCTACTTGAAGCAATTTGATGTGAAGACGGTAGCTGAAGTCGGCAAGGAGCGCGCCATTGTATATGAGAATGGACCGCATGTAACAACACCAGAATGGATGCTGCTTCCGCTTCATCGCGGCGGAACGTTCGGCAAATTCAGCACTGGTATCGGCTTGCGTGTTTACGACTTTCTAGCAGGTGTTAAGCGCAGCGAGCGACGCCGCATGCTGTCGGAACAAGAGACGCTTAGCCGTGAGCCGCTGTTGAAGCAGGAAGGGCTCTTGGGTGGCGGTTATTATGTAGAATATCGAACCGACGACGCGCGATTGACAATTGAAGTCATGAAGGAAGCCGTTCGGAATGGAGCCATGGCTCTGAACTATATGAAGGTAGATTCGTTTTTGTATGAAAACGGAAAAATTGTTGGCGTCCGTGTTGTTGATCAATTGGATGGAGAAGCGTTCGAATTCCGTGCCAAGAAAATTATCAATGCGGCAGGCCCTTGGGTTGATGAGCTTCGTAATAAGGATCATTCGAAGACAGGCAAGCATCTTCAATTATCCAAAGGGGTGCATCTCGTCATCGATCAGTCGAAGTTTCCGCTCAAGCAAGCGATTTACTTCGACACGCCGGATGGCCGAATGGTATTCGCAATTCCGCGCGACGGGAAAACGTATGTAGGTACAACGGATACGTTCTATAAGGCAGACCCGATTCAACCTGTCATGACGAAGGAAGACCGTGACTATATCATGAAGGCGATTCATTATATGTTCCCTTCGCTCCAGCTTACCGCAGATGATGTTGAATCGAGCTGGGCAGGAGTAAGACCGCTTATCTATGAGGAAGGGAAAAATGCATCCGAGATTTCTCGGAGGGATGAGATTTGGCAATCCCCTTCAGGATTGATCACGATTGCAGGCGGCAAACTGACTGGATATCGCAAAATGGCTGAAATGATCGTTGATTTGGTCATGAAGTTGCTCAGCCAAGAAGAAGGAATTGCGTTTACAGCTGCAATGACGAAGCAGATGCCCATATCAGGCGGGCATGTAGGTGGCTCGACCGATTTCCCGAGCTTCGTGGAGAGCAAAATGAATGAAGGCATACGAAATGGACTTGATGGGTCACTAGCCAAGCGATGGGCACGTATGTATGGCTCAAATGTGGATGTAATCTTCGACCTGGCGGATCAATATCAGAGCAAGACGGAACGAAGCGGTCTTCCGCTAGAGGTGCTTGTCCCGCTCGTATATGCCATCGAAGAGGAAATGACGTTGAAGCCGGTGGATTTCTTCATTCGCCGTACGGGTGCACTCTTCTTTAACATCCAGTGGGTACGGGATTGGAAGCAGCCGGTCATTGCTTACATGGCTTCTGCGTTCGGCTGGACGGAAGAACAGCGTAATCAATATGCAGCGGAGCTCGACATCGCACTGCATCAAGCCGTCGTTCCACAGGTGGAAGCGAATTAGTGTAATGAAGAATAACGGCTGCATGTAGAAGACGGGGGATTTTTATCTCCCGTCTTTTTCCATATTTCACAAATAAGTAAAGAATTGTTTTTGATGTAGTTTCATACTTATCAGGGGTAGCATGCCGAAGAGTAACAGTAAATCAAGCAACATTGCATCATATTTGAAGGAAGGAGATGGAATTTCGTTTGAAGTATCGCTTGAAGTATCGCATTAATCCATTATATTTGGAGGTGTTAATGGTTTGTACAACGAAAAGCCAATTATGAAAAGAACAAAATTACTGGTCGTCCTGTTCTCATTTTCTTTACTTGTTTCCATGTCCGGAATAAGTGCTCTTCTTCCATCGAAGGCTTCTGCTGCAAGCTCTCACGATGACAATTTTTCACCGAAAACGCTAAAGTTCCTTCGAGCCAATACAGGACTTGATGGCGAGCAGTGGGACAATATTATGAAGCTCATTAACAAACCCGAGCAGGACTCACTTAAATGGATCGAGTACTATGGGTACTGCGAGGATATTGATGATGATCGAGGGTATACAATCGGAATATTCGGAGCCACGACAGGGGGAGACAACGACAAGCACCCGGACGGCCCGACCTTGTTCAAGGAATTCGACGCTGCCAGTGGTGCTTCCAATCCTTCGGTTGAAGGGGGCTTGTCCCGAATTGGTGTTAATGGATCAATGAAAGGATCAATATTGAAAATTAAGGATAGCGAAAAAGTGTTCTGCGGCAAAATCAAAAAATTGCAAAACAATGATGCATGGAGAGAGGCAATGTGGCAAACCTTCTATAAGGTTTACATAAAATACAGCGTGGAGCAAGCGCGCAAACGTGGTTTCAATTCTGCTCTGACGATCGGTTCCTTTGTCGATACAGCCTTAAATCAGGGCGCAACTGGAGATTCTGGAACACTTGAAGGCGTGTTGTCCCGTTCAGGTAAAAGTACCGACGAGAAGACATTTATGAAGAAATTTTATGATGAGAGAACAAAAATTGTAGATACGAATCAATACAATAAGCCGCCTAATGGCAAGAACCGTGTAAAGCAATGGAGCCAGCTGTGGGATATGGGGAAAGCAGACCTAAAGAACGCCGACGAAGCGGTTGTTAAAGTTACCAGTTGGAAAATGAAATGAGAAAAAAAATCCCGCGTCCGAGCACGGACGCGGGATTTTTTCTTTCCTCTAAATGTGTCATTGAAATCACTTCCATCTAACTATCATCAAAAAAGCAATGAAAAGAAATGCAGCAGCCAGCTATGAATGGAGCGAACATATTCGCATCATACAAGAAGCCAGCCATAGTCGGTCCAAGAATATTCCCAACGCTCATGTAAGCATTATTCATGCCGGCTACATACCCTTGTTCATTCCCTGTCATCTTGGATAATTGCGTATTCAGGGCTGGACGAAGCATAGAGGTCGCAAAAAAAATGACGGAAGTGACAAGGAATATGCTCCAAAAATGGGCAGCGAGTAGAAGTACGATATAGGCAGTTGAAGTCAAGAGAAGAGAGCCCTTGATTACCTTCGTTTCACCGAATGACTTAATGATTTTGGCCACTAGTAAGGCTTGCATGCCCACGCCGATGATTGCACCGGTAGTAAGAATCATGGCAATATGCTGCGGCGTGAATTGGAATCGGTTTGTTACATATAAGCCAAGCACGGATTCATAATTGGTGAGCCCGAAGGTCATTATCATTACAAGGATGAAGAACATCGCATATTTGGATGTGAGTGATTTGGCATAAAGCTTGAATATTGATTCTTTCTTCGTGACAGCCGCCCGAGCCGTTTCCATCTGCTGCTTCGACAGGCTTTCAGGCAAGAATATGATGGAAAAGAGAGTTGCGGCAATGGCTGCACCCGCGGCGGTATAGAGCGGAGCTCTCGTTCCAAAGCCGGCAAGGAATCCACCTAATCCAGGCCCGACTACAAATCCGAAGGACATGGCTGCGGCGAGCAAGCTATTGCCTCTCGCACGTTCGTCGGTAGTAGTAATATCCGCTACGTAGGCCATCATAGGCGGAACAATCAGAGCTGCTGAGACCCCCTCCAGGAGCCTTGAGGCATACAGCATCCATAACGCATCACCAACGGCGAACAATAGCTTCGCAGCACTGAAAATAACAAGCCCGGCAAGAATAAACGTTTTTCTTCCATATCGATCAGACAGGCTGCCTGTAAGCGGGGACAGCAGGAATTGAGTAATGCCGTAAGCGGCAACTAGCAATCCCATCGCTTGGCCGTTTGCGTCGAATTCGATGATCAGTTCAGGCAGGATGGGCGTAATCAAGCCAACACCAACCATCACAATAAATATATTGAGCATTAATATTGCGAGTATTTTGTTGTTTTTGAGAAAGGTAACCATACGAAAGCCTCCTTACTGATGGACTGCACCACATGAATGATGATGTTCTAGCAAGTTGTAGAAACCAAAAAACCTCCTTATCCATAAAGTGCTGGATAGGAGGCAGACATGCGAACACAAAGACACACTGCTCCGCATACATGCAAAAGCCAGTAAATGTCCGTTCGTTATGGTCAAAAAGCCCACACTAATCCTATCCAGAAAAGTCGTAAAATACGATGTTTTCTTATGTGGAATCGGATTAGTAGATCATTGGCGTGAGGTCACCCTTTCAATCTTATTGCTACGGAGCATAACACACTGGTTTTTATTGGGTCAATCCATTTTTTCCTTCTTCTTTTGAATCACATCGATATAGTTGTCGCTAAAATATGGGTTGTCCGTGTATTCGTAGATTTGGTACGATAACGGAAAATAGGGCTACGACAAAGGAAACAAATGAATCCATTACAACTTGTGAATTCGTAAAAAGGGAAGGGGAATACGATCTTGCTGCAAATTATTAATTTGAAAGACCGAATGGATTTACTGGAACAGGTGAGTCGTTGGCTGTGGCAGCAATGGGCAAGCGATAAGCCGTACGAAGCGATCAAATATGCGACAGAACATCATGTCCATGTCGACCGTGTACCGATGACGTTCGTGGCTTTGCTGGACGAGCATCCTGTAGGTACGGTATCGCTGTGGATGAATGATTTTAAGTGTCGTCAAGATTTGTACCCATGGCTGGCGAGCTTGTATGTGAAGGAAGCAGCAAGGGGACAAGGAGTCGCGGCTGCGCTTGAACATTATGTTGTACAAGAGGCAAAGCGGCTCGGATATGATAATTTATACTTGAACACGAATCATATTGGATTTTACGAGAGACAAGGTTGGGAGTTTGTAGAATCAGCGCCGCTGCTGGAAGGTGGTTATAAACGAATTTACTGTAAAAACTTGACATAATTATCGATAGGGCAGCGGAGAGCTGCCCATTATTTTTGCTAAAAAAAGATAAAACACCTCTTAAATTCCAAAAATTTACGATTTATTCATTGGGTGTTTTCTCTAGTTATATGAAAAGAGGACTGAATTTGTGTCAACTATTTTAGAGTGGTTTCGTTATTATTAGCAAAATTCGACAATCATGATGAAATGGGTGAAAGCGCCCTTGTAAAGGTTTCCGAGATACGAATATGCATGGTCTTCGTCCTAATTTTGGGAAGAACTTGTTGGTTCTAAAGTTCTATGCAGAAAGAAAAACAGGAATAAAGCTGCATGACTGTAGCTCTGTGTGACGCCGATATTAGGTTTATCGTTCATCAATCGTGAACGTACACCAATACACACATGGGGGATAACTGCAGATGAAACAACAGGTGAAACAACTGACGAAAAAACAGAAGAAACAACAGAAGAAACAGCAGATGAAACAACAAGCCTGGATGAAGTGGACTTCAATTCTATTGGCGGCCACTGTCGCGACGGGGAGTACAGCGGGCTTCGCAGGGGCTCAGGAGCGAGGATTGCAGGTTCGCGAAGATGCAGTTCAATCTGGAATTCACAATGTAATCGCAAGTCAAGATCCTTCTGTATCTGATTTGCCGCTTGATACCGAAGGAAGGCTGCCGATGGCAGAACAGTCTGAAGATCCAGGGATCCCGGAGCCGCCTGCCCGGGCTTTGAAGAGCATAAGCAAACAGTCGACATACAGCATGGCCGATTTGAATGCACTGTCGTATGAGGAGCTTACAGATCTGCTCGTAAGCATTGATTGGGCAAAGATTCCTGAGTTGTTCAAATTGAATGAGGATACTCGGCGTTTTTATTCGGACGAAAATCGCATGCAAGCGATCATTGATCGGCTGGAGGAGAGCGGAAAACGATTTACGACCGAGGATATGCAAGGCATTCCAACGCTGATAGAGGTACTTCGTTCCGGTGTGTACCTGGGGTATTACAATAAGGAGCTGAGTCGCCTTAATGAGCTGGAGTTCCGTGAGAAAATGCTGCCTGCCATGAAGGCGATTGTTGATAATCCGTCCTTTACTTGGGGAAATGAAGTTCAGCATTCCGTTATTTCGGCAACGGGCAGACTGATTTCTAACGTCACGGTCGATACGTATATCGTCAACCGGTTGACCGGGTTATTGTCAGACTTTACTGATCGCCAAGAGCAATTGGGTGGTAATTTCTTGTCTGGAAAGGCCTTCTACGACGTAATCCAGGGTGTTGGGTATGTTCTGATGTATCGTATGATTGAGCCGGATCAGAAGGCCGAATTCAAGGGCAACATCGACGGATATTTGGAGCAATTATTCCGTTTGGGGAGCGAAGGTTCCACAGCAGAGGATAAGCAATGGCTGACCAGCAATGCGATTTACTATTCTGGCGCACTTGGGCATTATCATAGCGACCCGCAGAAAGCGAACCGGGTGCTGACGAACGTGATGCAGACGAAGCCGAAGCTTGGGGAGCTCTATTTTGTAGCAGCTGATCAGATTGCACGGAATTACGATGAGAAGGACGCTTACGGCAACCGGGTTGATATAGACGAACTGAAGAAGCGCGGGAAAGAACATTATCTGCCGCAGCGAGTTGAGTTCGATGACGGTCAGTTTGTGATCCGGGCGGGGGGCCAATTGACCCAAGAGCAGCTTCAACGCCTATATTGGGCGGCGAAAGAAGTGAAGGCTCAATTCCACCGGGTCATCGGCAATGATAAGCCGTTAGAGGTGGGAAATCCGGACGATGTGCTTACGATCGTCATTTATAACAGTCCAGATGAATACAAGATGAACAAGTTCTTGTACGGGTACGACACGGAAAACGGCGGTATTTACATCGAAGGGGTCGGTACCTTCTTTACGTATGATCGTACGGAAGATCAAAGTATTTATAGTTTGGAGGAGTTGTTCCGGCACGAGTTCACCCATTATTTGCAAGCACGCTTTGAGGTGCCGGGCCAGTTTGGCCAAGGTCCGTTGTATAAAGGCGGGCGCATGCAATGGTTCGATGAAGGTGGAGCCGAATTCTTCGCTGGCGCCACGCGAATGGAGGGTATTCAGCCCCGCAAGTCGGTTGTCGGCTATTTGGTTGCTGACGAGCCAGGGCAGCGCTACACTGTATCGGATACCGTAAACTCGAAATATGGATCATGGCAATTTTATAATTATTCTTTTGCACTATACGATTATTTATATCATCATGATTTCACGGCTATGGATCGGATTCATCGTGCGATCCGGAACAATGATGGGGATGCTTATGAGCAGCAGCTCGAATCCATAAGCGGTGATGCGCGCTTGAACGAATCGTATCAACGCTCCATTGAAGAGAAGGTTGCACGCTATGACAAATTATCGGTACCGCTTGTGTCAGACGACTATTTGCAAGCAGTAGAGCCGAAGCCGGAACTTGAAATCTACGATGAGATCACGAACTTGGCTGGACTGAGCAACAGAAGCGTTAAGAAAAGTAATTCTGGCTTGTTCAAATCGTACGAGCTGCGCGGCACTTATGTCGGGGGTGCTTCTGCAGGAGTAGAACAAGATTGGCAGACGATGAACAAGTTGACGGATGGCTTCCTGCAAGCTTTATCAGACAAACCATGGAACGGATACAAGACGCTTACGGCATACTTTACTAATTATCGTGTTAATGATGAAGGCAATTTCGTTTATGATGTTGTGTTCAATGGCAAGCTTCCAGAAGGTGCAGACGGCGGGGATGTAGAATTGCCGGACGGCGGCACCAATCCTGGAAACGGCAACGAAGGCAACAATGGGGATAAAGACGGCGATCAAAAAGACACTGCGGATCGTGAGCCAAACGACACATGGAAGACAGCTGTTCGCCTCGACGATACAGGAAAAACGATTTCCGGTAAATTGAGCAATAAGGATGCGCTGGATATTTATCGTTTTGACGCGAAGCAGGCAGGGGAATGGGCGATCGAATTGGAATCGGCGCAAGAACTTGGAGTAGCTTGGGTACTATTCCATGAGTCTGACCCGAACAATTATCAGGCCTATCCGACTAAAAGGGAAGGGAACAGCTTAGCTGGCTCTATATCTGTTTCGGAGCCGGGAACCTATTATTTGCACGTATATGCGGCAACAGAAGGAGATCAGTCGTATCGTCTGTCTGTTAAGTCGGAAGCGCAGCAACAGCCTGAATCAGAGGTGTCTTTATTTGAGGAGACTGAACCGAATGATGCGCCTGACATGGCAAACGGGCCGGTTCCAGTAGGCCGGACGGTAAATGGAACGCTTGAAGGAGACGACCAGCAGGATGTGTTCATGATTGACTTGGACAAGCCAACCTCGTTGAACATTGGATTGGAAAAGCAGCAGGGCGAACACGTAAATTGGGTGTTGTACCGCGAGGGAGATAACGAGCAGGTTCTGTATCCTATTGATATGGACGGAAATTGGATGAAGGGTCAAGTCGAGGCAGAGCCTGGCCGGTATCATTTGTATGTGTATAAATTTGCCGATGAGGATGTACGTTACAAGCTCGAAATTCAATAATATTTAATTTCATAACAGGTAAGTTGGTTACCGAAGTGCTGCTGTAACCGAAAAAGCGAGCGTGTCCTCTTAATTGAGCGGCACGCTTTTTTTCATTTATCAAGCGTTTTTCAAAATATATTTCCAATTTTATGAACCACAATTATACTTAGTAGAGTGAGTTTGGTGTAAGGAAATGAAAAAGTAGCGATGACCGACAAAAGGGCAAAATAGGCGGTGAAAAACAATAGTTATGAAAATATCAATCGAAGAAATCGATATTCAGAAGGAAGAAGAAATTATTATACGATGTCATGAAGTCACTGATGAAATCATGAGTCTGATACAACGGATAAAACTGAAAAACAAGATGCTTATGGGCTTTCAGGAGGATACGATTCACCAAATCAAGCTCAGCGATGTGTACTATTTTGAATCGGTGGATAACAAGGTATTTATGTATTGCAAGGATAAGGTGTTTGAAGCCAAACAGAAGCTTTACGAGCTCGAACAGATAGTTGAGGGGAAGAAGTTTTTCCGCGCATCGAAATCAAGCATTCTCAATATCGCGAAAATATCGTACATCAAGCCGTCCATCAGCGGCAGGTTCGAGGCGAGAATGGATAATGGAGAGACGGTTATGGTGTCGCGTCAATATGTGCCGATTCTGAAATCGATGCTTGGTCTATAGGGAGGGACGAACATGAATGTTTCAGAGATTGTAAAAAGCTTTGTAAGAAATTACTTGCTTGTATTTGCAGGCATTGTCATATTCATCACCCTGCTGAATCATCTAAATATATGGGTAGACGGCTCGGATGCTTCGATATTTTCTCTCGGTTTCCATCATATATACGCAATCATGATATGCGCTTTGGTGGGTGTCTTGCCAAGTCCTTTGTTCTATTATTCTGCTGATGATACAAGCGAAAAGGGAATGCGGTTGCGAATTTTGATCCATTTTGTGATCTTGGAAGTAGTGCTGCTTATTTTCACGAATTGGATGGGTTGGGTAACGGGAGTAGTTAACACAATGATACTCGCATTTGAAATCGCAATTATCTCCCTGCTTGTCCGTTGGCTTGAATGGAGCAGTGACAGGAAGGTCGCAATGGAAATCAACGAGAAGCTACAAAAACTAAAAAATGATGAAGAACAATAAGACGGGAGGCAGCAGCTTACCTCGTCTTTTTTACAGCTTACTTTGTTATTCATACAGCATAGTGTCGTTCATATTTACTCTGCACCAATCGTTATGTATGCTGATGCTGCACGAATGAAGCAGAGGGGGCTTGGATTTGGATGATAGGAAACATCATATTGATTATTGCTGTTGTTTGTGAAGTAGCATTTGCAGTATTCCGCATTTGTACAAAGTCATATCAGAAAAAAATTAAAGCCATAATAAGGATTGGCGCGTTTGCAGCATTCCTAATTTTCACACTGGCTTCGGTCATCGAGTGGAGCTTCCGTTGGATGGGACTTGGATTGTTGCTGTTTGTCTGGGCGCTTCTTGGAGTGTGGACGCTCATACGCAGCAAAGAGGAGCACAAAGAATATAAAAGCAGCCGCGTTATCAGAAATGCTATTGCTATGCTTATGCTCGTCGTCATCGCTATAATTCCTGCTCTCGTATTCCCGCAGTATCATTTGCTACCTGTTACGGGGAAATATCAAGTCGCAACCGCAACATACACCTATGTTGACAAAAATCGTATCGAACAATTTACAGATACAGGAGAAAATCGGCACGTTAATGTTGAGTTTTGGTATCCTGAACAGGCAGATGGTACCTATCCGCTGTTGGTATTCTCTCCTGGTGCATTCGGCAGCAAAGAAAGCAATTATTCAGCCTATATGGAGCTTGCGAGCCACGGGTACGTAGTATGCTCTATTGATCATCCGTATCATTCTTTTTATACGGAGTCCGAGGACGGAAACAGGGCGTTCATCGATCAGGGATATATGCAGGAAGTCTTTGGTGCCAACAAGGGAACATACACGGTAGAGCAGACCTATGGGCTTAATCAAAAATGGATGAAGCTCCGTACGGATGACATGAATTTTGTAATCGATACGATTTTAGGAAAAACAAAAACGAGCAGTGACAAGGCGTATCAACTGGTGAATACCCACAAAATAGGTCTGTTCGGACACTCTATGGGTGGAGCGGCAAGCACGATGCTTGGCAGGGAGCGTGATGATGTTGGCGCCGTTGTCAATATCGATGCCCCAATGATTGGCGAGCTCGTATACAACAAGGAGACCGATGATTTTGCGGCAAGCAACCAGACCTATACAACTCCGCTTCTTAATATCTATTCTGACGCTGTGTGGGTACAGCTCCTACAGCGCAACAGCAAATCTCCTTATGCAGCTAACAAGGTTATTGATAAAAAGGTAAAGTAGTGCATACCGTCCATTTCCAAGGAGCGGAGCATTTGAGTCTTACCGACCTGTCCCTCATTTCCCCGCTAATATCCAATATGCTGCAGGGCGGCAGGGTGGCAGAGATTGATCCCTATTACTGTCTTGAAACGATGAATCATATTCTAGTACAATTTTTCGATAGTTATCTCAAAGGGCAGGGCCGCTTCACATCTGCCGGGACATATTGCCGGGCAAATCACTCTTAACGATTTCGATCCTCAACTTTTATCTTTTTTCATATTGCGCTTCAGATCGTTTGTGCTATAATAAATGTCGAATGGACGACCATTCACGTCATGCACAACAGAAGAAGTTATAGACAATGGAAGTTTGGTGCAAATCCAACACGGTCCCGCCACTGTAATAGGCCGAATGCTCGGTCTTAAGTCAGGTCTTTTGTCTAGTAACTTTGCCAGGCCAGTCATTTCGAGGCGAAAGTGACTGGTTTACAAGTCTAGTGACGATTGCGCCTCACTAGGCTTTTTTATATTTTTCGAAGGCAGTCGACAACGCAGTCGAGTTGCCTGGTGGTCGCCGCCGAATATACGAAGTTGTACAAGCGAGGCAAGCGGGACATTCTTCAACGAAGAAGAATCAGATGCACAATGACGTGTATGTCCCAACTTTTTCTTACAGAGATATGTCGTAATGATGAACTCGACCCTATTGAGGTTGACGCATGTTTGCGTTACGATGTACAGTATAGATGATAATTGAATGATAAGTTGCACAATGGCGTGCACACGACATAACAAGCAAAGAGGCTTTTTGAAGGGATCTATCCCTTTGAGAGGCCTCTTTTTTTGTTGCAACTACTCGTTGGAGGTGCTTTACGTGGATAAACTTTCGATCAAAGCCGATCTCTATATGGGGCATGGCGCACTGGATCGTCTGATGGAATGGCGTAATAAGCGGATTTTCATCGTTACCGATCCATTCATGGTTAAATCAGGGATGATCAACATGGTATTCGATCGGCTTCATGAGAGCAATGAGCAATACATTTTCAGCAATATCGTACCCGATCCTCCTGTTGAAATCGTAACCGAAGGTGTTGAGGCATTGGGTGCGTTCAACACAGATTTAATTATTGCAATTGGCGGTGGGTCTGCGATTGATGCGGCTAAGGCGATGAAGCTGTTTGCGCAGAAGCTGCTGAACCAGCAGGAGATTCCGTTTGTCGCGATTCCAACAACAAGCGGAACAGGATCAGAAGTGACTTCGTTCTCTGTGATTAGTGACAAGCAGAAAAATATCAAATACCCACTTGTATCCGATGAGATGCTGCCGCAAGAGGCGATATTGGATCCGGAGCTGGTCAAGAGTGTGCCGGACTTCATTACGGCAGATACCGGAATGGATGTATTGACGCATGCGATTGAAGCTTATGTGTCTACAAAAGCGAATGATATATCCGATGCGCTTGCCGAGAAGGCAATTAAGCTGGTGTTTGCTTACTTGCCACGTGCATATAAGGATGGCGGGGATCTAGAAGCACGTGAGAAGATGCATAATGCCTCCTGTATTGCGGGAATGGCATTTAATATTACTTCGCTCGGGCTTAACCATGGGATTGCGCATGTCGCAGGAGCCAAATTCAAAATTGCGCATGGCCGCATGAATGCAATGCTGCTCCCGCATGTTATTGAATTCAATGCGAATTATAAGCCAGGCTATGGCAGGGAAGAGAGCACATCTGCAGCGGTTCGCTATGCAGAAATCGCGAAGAGCTTGGGTCTATCCGCACCGAATCCGAAGAGCGGTGTACGCAGCTTGGTGCAAGCTATCAAGCAGCTGCAGAAGCAATTGCAGATGCCGCAGACGCTAAAGGAATGCGGAATTGAACGGGCGCTGCTGGATGAAATGAGGGAGTCGATTGCCGAAGGCGCGTTGAAAGATGGCTGTACAGCGACGAATCCTCGTGTACCAACAACTAGAGATGTGGCTGAAATTTTGAACAAAATGTTTCAATCGTAGGTTTGCGTCGAATTTTGTCTGAATGTGTATTGACAACGTTTGCAGTATTAAAATATAGTAAAGGTAACACAACGGCGTGTTGCATACAAAACCAAGCAAAGAGGCTTCTTAAAATTCCTGTGCGAACTTTTAAGGGGCTTTTATGTTTTTTTACAGCAATTTCACGTGTTTCTGACATGAGAGTGAGATGATGGTATGGAGCAACACACTGAGAAACAACGCGTTATTCAAGAGTATGTGCCTGGTAAACAGGTCACGCTGGCTCATATTATCGCGAATCCGAATCCAGATATCTATAAGAAGCTGGGATTAGGGAATGACGCACATGATTCAATCGGAGTCATGACGATAACACCAAGTGAGGCGTCCATTATTGCAGCGGATATCGCGACGAAGGCGGCTGGCGTACAGATTGGCTTCGTCGATCGCTTCAGCGGATCACTCGTCATTACAGGCGATGTATCCTCTGTCGAATCCGCCATAAGTGAAGTGCTGTTTGGATTGCAAAATATTTTAGGCTTCTCAACTGCTGCGAACATAACGAGAACGTAGGTGAAGAAGCTGATGAGAAAAATTATTTTCGCCGGGAGTACCGGTTCTGGCAAGACGACACTGTGCCAATGGCTGCATGGTCAAGAAATTGCCTATAAAAAGGCGCAAGCGATAGAAAGCTTCGACCAAGCAATCGATACGCCGGGCGAGTGCATCGAGAACCGATATTTGTACAAGATGCTGCTCGTATCGAGCGTAGATGCTGACGTAATCGGGCTTGTGCAAGATTGCACGAAGGAAGATAGCTACTTTCCACCCGCCTTTGCAACTGTATTCGCCAAGCCGGTCATCGGTGTGGTGACGAAGGTGGAACTGGCCGAATCGCAGGAGCAAATCGCACAAGCGAGAGCTCATCTGCAAGCGGCTGGTGTGGAACAGATATTCGAAGTCTCGACAATAGAGAATGTGGGAGTGGAGGCGCTTCAGCATTACTTGGAAGCGTAAACGGCTGATTCTATTTCAAGAGGCGCAATACCAATAGACAAGCAAATAACGGCAGACAATGAGGTGCATGACACATGAATGGAAAAATTGTAATAGTCGACGATGAACCTATTACAAGAATGGATATTCGTGAGATGCTCGAAGAGGCGGACTACAATGTAGTAGGCGAAGCTTCCGATGGATTTGAAGCCATCGAATTATGTAAGAAGCATCTGCCTGACCTCGTCATCATGGATGTTCAAATGCCTATCCTCGATGGGCTCAAGGCTAGTAAACGAATCTTATCAGAGCAGCTGGCAGGAGGAATCATTCTCCTGACCGCCTTCAGCGACAAGCAGACTATCGAGAAAGCCTCGGCTGTCGGTGCGCTTGGCTATCTGGTAAAGCCGCTTGATGAAAAGTCGTTCATTCCTATGGTGGAAGTGACCATTGCCAAAGGCAAAGAGATACGCAAGCTGGAACAGAATCTATCGAAGCTGACGCAGAAGATGGAAGAGCGCAAAGCAGTGGAGAAGGCGAAAGGGATCTTGATGAAGGAAAATGGCTATACCGAAGAGGAAGCCTATCAAACCCTGCGCAAATTAAGTATGGATAGACGATGTCCGATGATGGAAATCGCAACCACGATCGTCATGTCCTATGATTGATTTCAAAGAACGAATCAAGCAGCTGTGCAGACTTCATACGGGGTTGTCTGAAGCGGATATAGCGTGGATATGCGAAATTGCGGAGTCTTTTGAACATACCGAGGTGCAAGACGATGTGTTCATTGATGTACTGTCCAGTGTATCGAACGAGGCTATCGTCGTCTATCATCGCCGTCCGAGTGAACGACAGTCCTTGTATGAGCGTCCAGTTACGGGAGAAAAGGCACTGCGCGAGAATGAGCCAGGCGTTCTGAGAACACTAGAGACTGGCATTATGTCGCAAGGTCTCGTCGCCAACACGCAGGAGAATCATCTTGTTCGGCAGACGGTATATCCGATGAAAAATCAAGATGGCGTCATTGCAGTTGTCATTTATGAAAAAGATGTGAGTGACAATATTCAAGCTCATTTCAATATGGCGGGAGCGCCGTATGAAGATGGCGAGATGTCTTCTATGCTGACGGCTATGCTTCGCTTCAAAGATTCGCTTATCAATCAGTTGGAGGACGCTGTTCTCGTGTTTGACAAGCATGGATTTTTGAAGCTCAAAAATAAGCAGGCGGATGCGTATTATAGACAACTTGGCTATTTGGAGGATATACAGGGCTTGCATTATGACAATTTGTCGCTCGATCAGACGATGTTCTCCGAGGTGATGAAGCAGCATTCATCTTCACCATGTTGTCCATTGACGACAGATGTGAAGGCTGCAGGCCGATACTTCCAAGTGAAGCGGCTATTCATTGAGGAGAAGGATCTATGCGTAGGCGTCATTCTGCACGATGTAACCGAGATTAAGGACAAGGAAGCAGAGATCATCTCGAAGTCGGTAGCCATTCGTGAAATTCACCATCGAGTGAAGAACAATTTGCAGACGGTTGCATCCCTGCTGCGCATTCAAGGCCGACAGTGCAAGAGCCCTGAGGCTAAGAAATGTCTGGATGACAGTGTCAGTCGGGTATTGGCAATTGCGGCTACTCATGAACTGCTATCGACGGAAATCGATGCACAGGTAGATCTGCTCGATGTCATACGGCTCATTGCATCAAATATTGAGCGCTGCTTCGTCCATTGTCATGCTATCAAAGTGAACATCTCATCAACAGACAGTATTTGCTTAGATAGTGATCGTACCGTAGATATCGCGCTGATTGTAAGTGAGCTGCTGCACAATAGCTATGAGCATGCGTTCGGGGATTGTACAGAAGGTGAAATCACGATCAAGGCGCAAGTCGAAGGAGGTCTTGTTACCGTCGTTGTTGCAGACAACGGAACAGGATTCGTGGTAGAAGAAGCTTCTCGCAAGAGCTTAGGGCTATCGATTGTTCGCAGCTATGTGAAGGATAAGCTGAAAGGGAAGCTCACGATTGCATCAAGTGATAAAGGCACGGCTGTTACATTTACGTTCAAAAAATAAATATTCGAACTACAAGGGCGTAGTTTTAGAAGCAAAGAGGCTTAAAGTCAACCATATCCGGTGTGAATCGGAAGTGGTGCTTTAAGCCTTTTTTGTTCGAATGGTGTTGTTCGAATGTTACCACAATGCGATTCAGGAACTATGCCCAGTGGAGTTAAACGGAAATCAATCGGTGGGGGTGAGGAAAGTGGAAGAACAATTGCTGAGTGTAGGCATCGATATGGGGACTTCTACGACACAGATTGTGTTATCTAAGCTTCACATTCAGAACATGGCATCTTCCTTCACAGTGCCGCGATTGGTCATTACGGACAAAGAAGTTGTATATCGAAGCGATATTTGCTTCACGCCTGTAATGGAGGACAATCGCATCGATATGCAGCAGATACAGGTGTTTATTGAAGAACAGTATGAGAAGGCTGGCATTCGCAAGGAAGATATTCAGACAGGTGCGGTTATTATTACGGGGGAAACAGCTCGCAAAGACAATGCCAACGAAGCGGTTCTGTCGCTAAGCGGTTTCGCTGGAGATTTCGTAGTTGCGACGGCCGGTCCGGATCTGGAGAGCATTATCGCTGCGAAAGGTGCAGGTGCCCATACGTATTCCAAGGAGCATTCGACTTCCATCGTCAATATCGATATTGGCGGCGGTACGAGCAATCTGGCGCTATTCGCTAGCGGCGATCTCATCGATACAGGCTGTCTTGATATCGGTGGACGGCTCATTAAGGTGGATCAAGCCACACATGAAGTGACGTACATTGCACCGAAAATTAAGCAGCTGGCAGAGCAGAGAGGCATTAAGCTCGCACTCGGTCAGCAAGTTACTCCAGCCGACTTGGAGCCGATTATCGGAGAGATGGTCAAGCTGCTCGAAGAGAGCGTTGGCCTGAGGCAGCCCGGTGACTTCTATGACACGATCATCACGAACAAAGGGATCAAGCTGGAGCGTTCGATTCCGTGCATTTCTTTCTCCGGTGGCGTCGCGGACTACATTTATGAAGAGGCGACGGGCGATGTGTTCCAGTACGGTGACATCGGCATCTTGCTCGGCCGGGCCATCGCAGCATCTCCACTTACGACGCAGATGACAGTGGCGAGATCAGCTGAGACCATCCGAGCAACCGTAGTTGGAGCAGGGTCTCATACGACGGAAATTAGCGGCAGCACGATTACGTACACGGAAGAGAGCTTCCCGATTAAGAATATTCCGATTCTGAAGCTTTCTTCGGCAGATGAGTCGGGAAGCAGTGAGACTCTGGCGCAGGCGATTGCCGACAAGCTGAATTGGTTCAAGCTGAACAATGATCTGCAGCGGGTTGCGATCGCATTGGAAGGGAAAAAGAGCCCCAGCTTCCTGGAGGTTCAGAAATATGCGCAAGGGCTGTATCAAGGCATGTCCGAGCTGCTTGAGCGGGATTATCCCCTCATCGTGATCGTTCATCACGACATGGCGAAGGTGCTGGGACAGACGCTGTACGCCTTGCTTGACTACAAGAAGGATGTTGTCTGCATCGATAGTGTTGTGGTTGATAACGGTGACTATATCGATATCGGCAAACCGATTGCGAATGGCAAGGTATTGCCAGTCGTCATTAAAACCCTCGTATTTCATTAGGGGAAATTATTAAGACAAATTGATATTGAGTTGGAAGGAGGAGCTTTTGTGATTTTAAAAACGAAGTTGTTTGGCCGCGTGTATCAGTTCAGCAACCTTATGGAAGTTATGGCAAAAGCAAACGAGGAAAAATCAGGGGATACACTGGCTGGGCTGGGTGCTACTTCGTCCGAAGAGCGTGTAGCTGCGAAGGTAGTGCTCTCCCAAATTAAGCTGTCGGATCTGCGCAACAATCCAGCCGTTCCTTACGAGGTAGATGAGGTTACCCGCATTATCCAAGATGGGGTTAATGAGCGCATTTACAATGAAATTCAAAACTGGACCGTTGAAGAGCTGCGGGAGTGGATCTTGAATGAGAACACGACTGAATCTGACATCAAGCGCGTATCTCGCGGGTTGACAGCCGAAATGATTGCAGCAGTTGCGAAAATTATGTCCAACCTTGACCTGATGTACGGTGCGAAGAAAATTCGCATTGAGGCTACTGCCAATACGACGATTGGTCGTGCAGGTACGTTGTCCGCACGTTTGCAGCCGAATCACCCAACGGATGATCCAGACGGCATTATGGCATCCCTTATGGAAGGCTTGACCTTTGGTATCGGTGACGCCGTACTTGGTCTCAATCCGGTTGACGACTCTGTAGAGAGTGTAACGCGTGTATTGAAGCGATTCGAGGAGTTCCGTCAGAAGTGGGAGATTCCAACACAAACATGTGTATTGGCTCACGTTACCACGCAAATGGAAGCGGTGAAGCGCGGCGCGCCGACAGGACTTATCTTCCAATCGATCGCCGGCTCTCAAAAAGGGAATGAAGCATTCGGCTTCAATGCCGACACGATTGCGGAAGCGCAGCAGCTTGTCTTGCAGCACGGGCAAGTAGCAGGGCCAGACGTCATGTACTTCGAGACAGGACAAGGCTCGGAGCTCTCTTCCGAAGCCCATCACGGCATTGACCAGGTGACGATGGAAGCACGCTGCTACGGTTTTGCGAAGAAATACAATCCGTTCCTTGTCAATACTGTTGTTGGATTCATCGGGCCTGAGTATCTGTACGATGCGAAGCAAGTCGTTCGCGCCGGCTTGGAAGATCACTTCATGGGCAAGCTGACAGGCGTCTCCATGGGTTGTGATGCTTGTTACACGAACCATATGAAGGCTGACCAGAATGACTTGGAGAACTTGGCTGTGCTCTTATCTACAGCAGGTTGTAACTTCTTCATGGGTATCCCGCATGGCGATGATGTCATGCTTAACTATCAGACAACGGGCTATCATGAAACCGCGACGCTGCGTGAATTGCTTGGCTTGCGTCCAATCCGCGAGTTCGAACAATGGATGGAGAAGATGGGCTTCATTGAAAATGGCAAGTTGACGAAAAAAGCCGGAGACGCATCCGTGTTTCTTAAGTAGGGAAAGGAGGAAGCTCACATGAACGAAAAAGATCTAAAATCGATGATTGAGTCGATATTGAACGAAATGGTAGGAAACGAGACGGTGCCGGCTGCAGAAGCAGTGAAGGAAGTCGTCACGAAGGCAGTGGAAGTGACTGCTCCGCAAGAGGGAAAAACGGAGTCTGCCGTAGGTGGGCTGGTACAAGCCACCATGCCTGCAGAAGAGCAACTGGACGATGGCGAATGTCTGGATGATATTACAGATATCGATCTGCGCAAGCTGCTGCTTGTACCGGATCCAGAAGATCGCGAAGGCTACTTGAAAATGAAAGAAAAAACACCTGCACGCCTTGGCGTATGGCGTGCAGGCCCACGATACAAGACAATTACGTCGCTGCGCTTCCGTGCTGACCATGCTGCAGCACAAGATGCCGTGTTCTCCTACGTGTCTGAGGACTTCGTAAAGGAAATGAATCTTGTGCCGATTGCGACAAAATGTCGGGACAAGGATGAATATATTACGCGCCCTGACTTGGGACGCCAATTCTCGGATGAGACGATTGCGACGATTAAACAGCGTACGACCAATCAAGCGAAAGTTCAGATTATGGTTGGCGATGGCTTAAGTTCTGCTGCGATTGAAGCGAATTTGCGCGACATCATTCCATCCATTACACAAGGTCTGAAGATGTATGGTTACGAAGTCGGCAATATCTTGTTTGTTAAGCATTGCCGCGTTCCTTCCATGGATGTCATTGGCGATGTAACAGAAGCGGATGTCGTGTGTCTGCTCGTTGGCGAACGTCCAGGATTGGTTACCGCTGAATCAATGAGTGCCTACATCGCTTATAAGCCGACGGTAGGTATGCCTGAAGCGAGACGTACGGTTATCTCCAACATTCACTCAGGCGGTACGCCTGCAGTTGAAGCTGGCGCGCATATTGCGGAACTGATCAAAACGATGATTGACCGCAAAGCATCAGGTATTGATTTGAAACTGTAGCGTTCATTCCAATGTCGTTCACTAATCACGACATGTTGAACACGCAATTTATAAGCTATCGCAAGGAGGAAGGCACGTATGAGAAACGAACCGATTCATGCAACGGTGCTCGGCATGAAGCTCATTTCCAACGTAAGCCTGGATATGGCAAGCAAGCTGGAGCTGAAGCCGCACCATAAGAGCTTAGGTATTATTACTGCTGACATTGATGATGTCACGTACGTGGCATTGGATGAAGCGACAAAAGCAGCAGCCGTAGATGTTGTCTATGCAAAAAGCATGTATGCCGGATCGGCCAATGCTTCAACGAAGCTTGCAGGCGAGGTCATTGGTATTCTGGCAGGACCCAATCCAGAAGAAGTGCGCAGCGGCATGAGCGCCGTTGCGGATTTCATCGAGAGCGGGGCGCATTTCGTGAGTGCAAATGAAGATAACAGCATTACGTATTTCGCTCACTGTGTATCCCGTACAGGAACGCACTTATCCGAGACAGCAGGCATCAAGGAAGGAGAAGCGATCGCTTACTTAATCGCTCCTCCACTTGAAGCAATGTATGCACTTGATGCAGCACTGAAGGCCGCAGATGTGACAATTGCCGCTTTCTTCGGACCACCTTCCGAAACCAACTTCGGTGGTGCATTGCTTAACGGGCAGTCAATCGGCCTGCAAGGCGGCATGCGATGCGTTCGCAGACGCTGTTCAATTCGTCGCAGACAATCCGACGAGTTATTAAGGTAACGGGCGATGAGAAATAGTGCAT
>NZ_JMDX01000087.1:0-22419 GCF_000935845.1 Paenibacillus sp. E194 | reverse complement strand
CGATAACCCCCATACTGCATGAATCAGCTAAACCTTTGGGATATTCATATATCACACGAAGCATCTAGCTAAGCCAGCAACTAACGAAATGGACTTTCCACAGGCCATAGCTGTTATCAAGCCCATACTATACCCTACCATCACCGCTGGGCATATGCCGGAATCAACATATTGCTGATAAACAATGTAATCACAAGTATAAATGGTAATCCAATCATAGAACATCTTGTCGTATTCCATCTGTTCCATAGCCTGAGAATGAAATAGATACGTAAATAAATCTATCCCAATCTCCTTATTCACTGTGAAACAATACTGCTTCAGGGTGTCAAGCTGACTCTCATCAAACTTGTCCAAAAAATCCTGATAGTTCGCTCCAACACCCTGGAAAAGAAATGCCAGCTTTTTATTGCTTACCTTTTTCATGATCAACCTCATTATTCTGGCAATAATTCGCCTTCAATAATATTGATGATTTTCTCGACATGATCGTTAATAAAAAAATGGCTGCCAGAAAAATAATAGGACTTACTTTTTTGTTCGCACAAATCGCCCCATGCAATTTCTTGGATTACATCAATTTTATCCTCTATTCCATTCAACACCGTTATCTTACAATTCAATTTTTCCATTCTTTCTCTAAACTCATAGTTTTCCATGATCCGGATATCATTTTTGAAGATTGGTAAATAAAATCGCATTAACTCCTTAGTCTGAGATATCTCCTCAGGAATACCTCCTAAAGCAATGATTTTTGCAATAAATTCATCATCAGACATGCTGGAACGAACGTACATATTATCCTTCACAATGGGCGACTGTCTTCCTGAGAAAAAAATATGCTGTGGCTTTTGCTGTCCTTCTGCAATGATTTTGTAGTACAGCTCGTAGGCCAACAATGTCCCCATGCTATGACCGTATAGGGCGTAGGGATCCTCATTAACTTTATCCTTTATCAATGAATAAATATCGTCGACAGCTTCTGTCATATCCTGATAAAAGCCCTGACCCAGCCTCTCCCCCCTTCCCTTAATTTCAATTGCTTCGATGTCTAAAGAGCGATTCACGTATTTGCTCCAGTTCGAGTACGCACGCTTAGAGCCACCTGCAAACGGTAAACAGAACAATTTCATGGGTACGTTCTCCTCCGAAGTAACAAGTAAACAATCTCTGTAAATAATTAGTTGAGTAAGGAATTAATTTCTGACAAAAGTTCATTTACTGATTCATCTACTGATTGTTCATCACTGGCTGCGATCACATTTTCTTCTTTATCTTCAAAGCTCAGCGCCTCTGTTAATAAATAATCAGTTAATTTCCTTAAAGACGGGTAGTTGAAGAAGATGGAGATGTCAACTTGCAGTTGTAATAGAGCTTTGATTTCGTTCCTTAAGGAGAAGATCATTAAGGAATCTACCCCTTGTTCAATAAAGGAACTATCAACGGATAATTGACTTGTATCATTAAATCCGATAATTTTAGCTGCGGACTCATGCAATAAGGACAATAAATATTCCTCACGCTCCGTCTTGTTTAAAGCTTGCAGCTTGGCCACTACATCTTCCTTGGAAACTGTATTTTCATTTTGTACTCCCAGTGCATGTTTGTTCGACATGAAATTCGTTAAAAACACAGTCACTTCGTCTACACCGGTTCTTTGACTAAATAACTCCCAGTCTGCATCAACAACCACAATTGAAGAAAGATCCATATGAAATACCCTGTCAATCATTTTCGTTCCAAGCTCTTTTGACATTCCATAGAGTCCTTTATTCTCGATGTTTCTCAAGATATCATTGTTGCTTGTGGCCATTCCAGCATCTTCCCAAGGTCCCCAGCATATAGACATAGCTGGCAATCCTAGGCTTCTTCTGTATTCTGCAAAAATATTCATAAAGTAGTTGGCAGCTGCATAATTCGCTTGCCCCATATTCCCTACAACCGAAGAGATAGATGACATCATAATAAAGAAATCTAAGCCCTCATCCTTCAATGCATGGTGTAAGTGATAGGTTCCCCCTACCTTTGTTTTGAATACGTTCGCAAAGCTGCTCCAAGTTAGATCCTTTATCATCTTATCTTCAATGATTCCGGCAGCATGAATAACACCTTTAATCTTCATGTTGTTCTGTTTTAATGCTTGTACCACTCTGGTTACTTCAGCTGCGTTGCTTACATCAGCTTGTTCAACCATGATCTGGACACCCTTTTCCTTCCACGAGTTCACGGTTTCAAGCAACGTTCCCGAAGCCTTGCTTCTATTTAATAAAATGATTGTTTTAGCACCCTGTTCGATCAGATACTCTGCATAGATTTGACCTATTGTTCCTGTTCCGCCCGTAATCATATAAGCGGCCTCAGCATCGATACTAAACGTAAGCTCCTCTTTACTAGTACGACTTCTGGAGTGTCTGATCAGCCTTGGAATATATCGTTTGTACTGCTCCCTGAGCACAACTTGTTTATCTTCTCCGTGAATGATCTCATTCACAATTTCATCGAGATGATTATTAAGCATATCGAGATCCGTATCAATAATGCCATCCCACAATGGCGTATGCTCGAGTCTAATGACCTCAGTAAATCCCCATAACGGTGCTTGGTAGAGTGATACAGCTGCATCATCTACCTGATGCACATTGTTTGTTATGACCTTGATTGCCATTCTATTCGAGTAATTTAATTCTGTTATGGCTTGTACGAGGTATAGTAAACCACTGCATTCCTGTTCCACTGTACGTAGTAATTTATCTGCATCCAGATAATTTATTTCTGTCTGATTCGTAGTACTTACATAAATCAGCTTGCATTTTTCTTTTTCGTATCGACTTGCGACACTTTCTAGAATCTGCTTAATATCGTTCTTGTTGGTGAAAGAAGTAAAAAACACATCATTCTCATGCTGAACATATTTATCTCCTTGTATGACACGAATCGAAGATACTCCATAGCTACTTAATTTATCATGGAGACGATCAACGATATCTGGGTCATTTCCTAACAACACCATTTTTTCAGTCTTAATCGCTTTTACATCTTTGTTAGTTCGTGCCGTTTCCATCCACTCCACATTATGAAGCAAACGATCGCCACTACTATTTAACTCCTTAAGTAAGGTATCTCTCTCTGTTACCTTCGCCATTATTCGTTCGATTTCAAATACGATTTCTCCCTTTTCATTGTAAACATCGATATCACCTGCTGCCCCGGATTGTTGGAAATCATCCACCTTAATATGGCACCAGTAGCTTTCTGCGTCCCTGTAGTGATACGTTAATTTGCCTAATGATATAGGGATGGTCGTCTTTAATGCATACTCCTCACTTTGCGAAGCCATCCGCACACTCAATGCGGACACAAAAAATACAGATTGGAAGATAGAGTCAATGATGCCTGGATAGACAATATAATCTTTCCCATCGGGAATGTCCTTTTTAGGATCAATATAGCAGACCCCTTCACCTTCACCCTTCCACACCCTCGAAATTCGTGTAAAACCATCTCCTAAATTAAACCCAAACCTCTTCATTACATCATAGGTATTAACTCCCGAGGTTACTTCAGGGTATTTTTCTTTTAACTCATCAATTGATATACGCTTCTCATTCTCTCGCCCCTGTACTTGGGACATGCGAATGTTACCTCTGCAATGATTTGTCCAGTTCTCCTGTTGTGATTGCTTCTCTGTACTTACAAGTTCAAATTTCATCTGCTCTAGATTGGTATCTTCGATAACAAATTGCGCGAGCCGCTTCTCGTCTTGAATGGCCGTTAAAGGGGTACGAAACTCTACGTTGGAAATGGTGCAACTTGATGGATTTCGATAATCTTTAGCAATGGATATAAGCATGGACATGTGAGCAGCAGCAGGAGCTATCGCCGTATCGAAAATAATATGTTCCTGCATAAAATATGGAGTCTCTGCGGTATAAGTGCTCTGATAGAAGATGCCATTTTTGAAGTAAGGAGTGCTGATTCTCTGTCCAATTAGCGGATGATAATCCGTAGCTACATTAGCTGGCAGGCTGTCTTCATGTGAGCACACTAGCTGCATCCAATAAGATTCTTTATCGAACACATAGGTAGGCAGTGCTACACGTTTGTAATCACGATCAAAACTCGTCTCGAGTCCATCCCACTGAATTGTGATGCCATGGCAATATAGTTCTCCCAAGCAATAAGTGATTTGCTCCCATGCATTTTTCTTCATATCCAGCGAGTTTAATAACATTTTCTCTCGACTAAGGGTGAGCTTGCCAAGTTTACATAACGTGTTGTTGGCCCCAATTTCGAGGAAGATGCTATTGTTTACATCCTTGATTTGGGATAACGCTTGATAAAAGTCAACTTTATCTTTGATATGATTCGTCCAATAGTCAGCGTCTAATCGTTCTTCTGTTGCTATAGCTCTTCCGAAGGTAGCCGATATATAAGGCAGCTTGCTGAGTTTATATTCCACCTCATGCTTTGCGACCTCTCTGAATTGATCCAATATAGGAATCATAAGATGCGAATGGAAAGCATGGGATACATGCAATCTAAGTACATTTATGTTATTGCTTTCCGCTTTTTTAGAAACTTCCTCAACAGCATCCAGCTCTCCGGATATCACGATACTTTCTTCCGCATTATGCAAGGCAATAGACAGCTTTTCCTCATATCCCTGTAGTAAAGCTTCAACCGTAGCTTTGTTTGCATAAATAGCGGACATCGCCCCACTTCCCGGAGCTGAATCCATTAATCGGCCGCGTAACGCAACCAACTTCACAGCATCCTCAAGTTGCAATATACCTGCGGCAACTGCCGCTGTGTATTCACCGATACTGTGACCCAAGACGATCTCTGGTGTAACACCCACACTTTCCCAGAACTTCAACAATGCGTACTCGATTGAAAATATTAAGGGCTGTGCATAGAAGGTTCTTTCAATATCCTTACTGGAATATTTATCACTATAGATCATTTCGACTAACGATTTATTTACGTAAGGCTCAAATAATTGATCACATTTGTCAAAAGCTAATTTAAACGAAGGATTATGATCGTACAATTGTTTACCCATGCCTAAGTACTGAGAGCCTTGTCCCGTAAATAGGAATACCAGTTTTGTTTCTTGATGCATATCGATCTGTTCATTATGTCTGGTCGATATCCCAACTTTGTTGTTCGTATCCAGATAGTCTTGCAGCCTAGTTATTAATTCCTCTCGGTTTCTACCAGAGGCTGTAAACCTGTAAATAAAATCAACCTTGGCCGTATTATTTGTACAAGCATAATCTTTAATAGAGATCTGAGGATTTCTCTTCAAATATTCAAGATTGCTTTTAATATTTTCATTTAATGACTTATCACTTTTGGCTGATACTTTTACGATAAAAATCGGATCTGTATCCTCTGTAGGTGGCGTTTCTTTCTTTGGCGGCTCTTCTAAGATAATGTGAGCATTGGATCCACCAAAGCCAAATCCGTTTACGCCAACTCTTCTCAATCGTCCCTCGCTCTTCCAAGCTTTATTCTTTGCAATAACGGATATAGGTGACTTCTCCCAAGGAATAAACGGGTTAGGCTCATTAAAGTTCAAATTCGCAGGTATCACCTCGTTTTTGAAAGCTAATAGCACCTTAATAATACTAGCCATTCCTGCTGCTGCTTCTAAATGTCCAATATTCGATTTTACAGAACCAATCTGAAGAGGATTATCCATAGTTCTGCCTCTGCCATAGGTGTTAACGACGGCTTTTACTTCAATAGGATCACCCAGCTTAGTACCGGTTCCGTGCATCTCCATAAAATCAATGTCGGAATAATCCAATCTAGCATCTCTTAATGCTTTTGTGATTACTTTCTCTTGAGCTAACCCATTAGGTGCCGTTAATCCGTTGCTCTTGCCATCTTGATTGATCGCGGTGCCTCTTACAATACCGAGTATATTATCTTTGTTCGTTATTGCGTCGCGAAGGCGTTTTAAGATCAACACCCCGCCACCTTCACCTCGCCCATACCCATTTGCTAGTGCATCAAAGCTCTTGCTCTGTCCATCGGCGGATATAGCCTCTAGCTTGGAGAAGCAAACATGAACTGCTGGTGTAAGCATCAAATTCACGGCACCCACAACTGCAGTATCTATCTCACCAGATTTAATAGCTTTACAGGCCAAATGCATTGCGGTAAGAGAGGAAGAGCATGCCGTATCCACACAAAAGGACGGCCCCTCAAAACCAAACGTATAGGATATTCTGCCACAAGCCGTACTAAACGTTGTTCCTGTGAGCGAATAGGCATCTACTTTATTTAAATCTCCTGATTTATAGTGGGCGAACGAATATTCTTCACCTGAAATGCCAATATATACGCCGGTGTTGCTTCCATAATGCTGCGTAATGTTGATGCCAGCATTTTCAAAAGCCTCCCATGTCAACTCAAGCAGCAATCGCTGCTGTGGATCCAATGCCTTGGCTTCTTTGGGAGAAATATTAAACATTTTCTGGTCAAATCGATCAATAGGTACGTTCAGAAATCCGCCCTTCCTTGAGTACATCTTTCCAGGCTCTTCTTTGTCAGCATTGTAATAGTGATCAACATCCCATCGATCCTGAGGCATATCACAAACGCCATTTATCCCATTGATTAATACTTCCCAATATTCCTCAGGACTATTGGCTCCCCCCGGAAAGCGACAACTAATCCCAACAATCGCAACATTGTCCTCGGCATTGTCTGCTTCTTTGTCTCTACCCGTGTCCTCATCATTTTCGTTTACTTCCACTTTGTTTAAAGTGTTATATAAAAAGTCTGTGTACAGGTTGATGTTGGAATTCTCAAATATCGATGCGACTTCGACCTCAATTCCAAAATGATTGGAGACTTTTTTCGTAAATAGAGGGATATCAACCGATACCAATCCCAAGTTGATGAATGGTTCATTAAAATCCACAACTTTTTCATCCAAAATATCTTCCACTAATTCTGCCAAGTATGTGGTAATTTCATGCTTCGTGAACGTTTTCTCTGAACTCATATTGTCTCATCTCCTTAATGGTTCCTTAATATGCTTTATGGCGAATCTTTTGATACGACTTCATCTATAAAAACAACCTTACGTTCTTTTGAACGTAAGGTTGTTTTTTTCACTAATCTATGCTTTTCAGTGATTCAATCATATTAATCTGTGACACTTTTCTCCGAAGCAGTAAGTTCGAAAGAATAGTTAGTACATATGCAATAGCAACAGATATCACCATGACCAACAAATTTATTTGATTCGGGATTTGCTGATGGGCGCTTGCCATTGCCTTTCCAGCTACGGTAAACAAGTAGATACCAATTGGAATCGCTACAATAACGGAAAAGGTGGTTAGTATAATATTCTCAAAAAAGATAAGCCGGTTTATTTTATTTTTAGGATAGCCTAATACCTTCAGTGTTGCCAGCTCACGATTTCTTTCATAAATGTTTATGGAGGATATCGTGTAGATGGTACCGAAGGAAAGTACAACGGCACTAATGATAAACATGATAAACACAAAACTATTTTGCTTCAATGTATACTCTGCGGATCTCTTTAAATCATTCCTGTCTGTAACTGTTTCTACTTGTTGATCTTGTTCAAAGAAATTACGAACGGTTGGGAGGTCGATGGAGCTACCGATTTCCACTAATAGCGATGAAGGATTGTAGTGGATGCCAAAGCTCTTTAGATACGCTGGTGTAATATAAAACGACGGATCTGAATACTGAGTGGAAATGTGTATAACCTTCATATCGACCGTTTTGTTAGCAAGCTCAGGCTCGGTAAACTTAATTCTGATGCTATCCCCTTCTACAATTTGATACTGGTTGGCATACGATTTAGGTACAAGCACACCACTGTCATCCAGAGTGATTTGTTTTTCATTTTCGTCCAAGAAATGAATAAGATTGTTTTCTTTCTCCGTAACAACTAAAGTTGCATTTTTGTTCGTATCCCCTTTGATGAATTCCACGGGAAAGGTGGATAAATCATAACTATTTTTTACGTCGGTAGGTAGTTGTAACGTATTCAGAGCTGTTCCTCTCTTATAATCGACTTTTAAATCATAGGTGTTCACTTTTTCAATCTGGTCAGCCACTTGAATCAATCCCATTTGAGTACCGAAAGCAGTAATCAATAAAGCCGTACTCAACACCACACCAACAGAGCTTGCCAACGCTTTTGATTTATTTAGAAATATATTTTTCAAAATGATCTTGTAGTTGTATGAGATACGTTGCCAGAAACCTGGAATTTTCTCAATGAGCAGCTTCTTCATCTTCTTAGGTGGTTTAGGGCGCATCGCCATAGCTGCACGTTCACGTAAGATAGGTCTGGCACTTAAGTAACATGCCACGATTCCGAACGCACTTGAGAAAAAGATGGATATAAAAACAGAAGGAATGGAAAGAGGGTAGGTAATGTCAGGTAACGAAGATGATTTTGCACCTCTCGCTACTATCATGGGAATAAAGACGCTAGCGGCAATCACATAACCTAGAATGGAGCCTACGATCCCTGCCAACACCGGGTACCCCATGTAATGAAGCATGATGTTTTTGTTTTTTACACCCAACGCTTTCATGGTACCAACTTGATTTCTTTGCGAATCAATGATCCGGGACATGGTTAGGAACAAAATAATGGCTTCGATTATAAAGAGAACCAGTGGAATAACAGTACTCATCATCTTATTATTGTAGATTGTTTGTTGTAGTTGAGAATAGCTGAATGATCGCTCCTTGCTAACTAGGCTTAAATAAGAGAGATCTTTGGACTGTACTTCAATGTCATGACTCAGTTGGTCAATATCATAACCTTCCTTCGCATCAACTAAGATTTCATTATAGTACAGGCCACCTACGATTTCAGGTAGAGCCGCTTCAGTCACATATGCAAATCCGGAAGCTTTATGGTCTTGGGTTGTGTTCTTCTTGACGTATTCCACGTTCATCGCCAAGCCGCTAATTGTGAACATCATATTTCTGTCATTCATACTTATCTGAATTTGATCACCGACTTGGAAGTTATGCTCTTTGGCATAATTGAAATCTAGCAAGACTTCATCTTTTCTTAATGGAATCTTGCCCTCCATTACCGCAGACGTATTAATTTCATTATTTTCAGGGATCGAATGTAACTTTATACTTGCTTTCATATCTGTAAATGATTGCGTCGCATCCAAGCTTAACCGACCTTCGATGTTGTTTATACCTTGAATTTGTCGTAAGCTTTCCACGTCCTGTTTGGAAATTTGTTTGTAGTAAACATTCAGGTCGCTTAAATTATGCTCTTTATAGTAAGCCTTCGTATAAGCGCTAAGATTATCGCTTAACGTATTCAGCCCTGCATAAAAAAATGCACCCACAGCAATAACCAACACAAACGCGATAAATTGTCCGATCGATTGTTTGATATCCCTTAACAATTTTATAAATAACTTCATCATTACCACTCGATCCCTTCAACATTCTGTTTGTGCTGATTGATCGTCACGCTTTCGATCATTCCGCTCTTCACCTTAATAATTTTATCCGCCATAAGGGCAATCGCGGTGTTATGTGTAACCAAAACGACGCACTTCTTCGTTTCCTTGTTCAGATCTTGTAGAAGCTTCAAGACGGACTTCCCTGTAACATAATCCAAAGCTCCCGTCGGTTCATCGCACAGTAAAAGCAACGGATTTTTGGCAACAGCTCGCGCGATCGCCACGCGTTGTTGTTCTCCACCAGAGAGCTGGGAAGGGAAGTTTCTGATTCGATCCTTCAATCCAACCTTGTATAAAACATCTTTCGCATCCAGATGGTTTTTACATACTTCAGTCGCAAATTCAACGTTTTCTAGCGCGTTTAAATTCGGAATTAAGTTATAAAATTGAAATACAAAGCCGACCTTCTCACCGCGATATTGGGTCAATTTTTTTTCATTGAAACTTGTGATTTCTTGATTACCAACAAACACTTGACCTGAAGTAGCCGTATCCATACCGCCGAGGATATTCAAAATTGTACTTTTTCCGGCACCGCTAGCACCCAATACAACGACGAACTCTCCCTCTGATATGGAAAAATCAACACCAGCCAAAGCCTTGATCGGTACTTCTCCAACTTTATATTCTTTCGTTACATTTCTAAATTCGATCAGCTTTTTCACTTCTTACATCTCCTCGTAGCATATTTTTGAACTTGGGTTTGACTCACTTCCCAATTTCCTAGGGAGATGGAAAAAGTCAAACTAAATTTCATTCTTGCAGCGAATTGATGAAAAGGACAAAGGAATCCCAATCGGTTGAAGGTAATCCCGAAGCTCTTTCTTCCATCAAAAGCAAAGCTCGTTTGAACGAGCAGGTATTATTCCAGATGTCAGTGATATTGGTAAGTAAATCGAGTGAGGTATACCCTTAGGATATCTTGTACATGTGATTGAACTAGAGGTTGGTTTTGTTGGGATATAATTCTATTTTTGAGAGTGCCATTCTATAAATACTACTCGCTTTTAGAGGATTTAGACTTTACGCTGTGAAATTTGAGTTCATCCAAATATTCTTCATAATGACTCTCTAGATTAGCTTTAAAGGTATTGAGAAATCGGAGCCCATCCGCACCGTCAAAGAAGCGATGGTCGAAAGTTAACGTAATCGGGAGCATTTTTCTAATCACAATCTCGTCATTCTCTGTAACAACCACTTTTTTATCCGCACGATATAAGGCAACAATTGCAACTTGGGGATGAAAAATAATAGGCGTAGCAAATCCTCCCCCTATTGCCCCCACATTACTTATGGTGATCGTTCCTTCTCGTGAATCTGTAAAAAACAACTTTTTTGACCGCGCTCTCTCGATTAGTTCAGTAATTTCATCAGCCAATACATCAACTGTTTTTTCATTTACCTGTTTAATATTGGGGATAACGACTCCTTCGCTAGTATCCACGGCAATCCCGATATTATGGTCTGAGAATAGCTTCAATGAACCATTAAGCTCATTTGAGTTAAACATCGGATGCTGGTTGAGCGCTTGAGATAATGCCTTTACGAAGATTGGTGTCAATGTCAAGTTTAAGCTTTCATTCGTCTTTAACCTTTCCTTATGCAGCAACAGGTTTGTTATATCCGCCTCGGCATAAGCTGTTACATGAGGAATGGTTTGAGCCGATTTTGTTACGATATTCGCTATTTCTTTACGCATGGAGGTCATTTTTACAATCGTATCATCGGTGGGGGTGTCCATTACTGCACACGCATAGGTACCTAGGTTAATGCCAAAATCATTCAATGAATGCTTCTTATCCTTCATCGCGTCCATTTTCAACCATTCAAAATTCATTCCGTGTGACGCTTCCCCCCCCTTCCTTTGATCAATGACGATGATTACATCGTTAACCGTTACGACATCCCCAGGATGATAAGGCAGTTTGTCAATTACTCCTGCTACCGGCGAAGGAAGTATGGTTGTTACCTTATCCGTCTGGACTTCTACAAGCGGTTGGTCCTCAACGACATGTTCTCCTTCTTTGACGAGGTAGGCAACAATATACCCTTCAAAAAGTCCTTCTCCAAGCTCAGGAAAATAAAATTCATATTTCATAACAGCTCACCTCTTTAGTGAAACTAACATCATTTGATCGATTTCATAAGCAATTCTGTCTGTAGAAGGCAGATAATAATCTTCAATGGAAAATTGGGGAACGGGGACGTCAAAACCCGTAATTCGCTTTACAGGAGATTTCAAAACACCGAACATCCGATCCTGAATCACGGCGACAAGCTCTGCTCCTACACCGCCTGTCAAAGGAGCCTCGTGTACAACCACGACCCGCTGTGTTTTTCTTACGGATTCCTGAATCGTCTCGATATCAAACGGATACAAGGTACGAAGATCCACAATTTCTAGATTGATACCACGGGACTTTTCAAGGAGTTCTGCCGCTTGAACCACATTCCATACCATGGAACCCCAGGATATGACTGTGATATCTTTTCCTTCCTTGATAATATTAGCCTTACCGAGTGGGACTGAATATCTTTGCTGTGGAACAGGATGACGTATGCTGCGATAAATTTTCATAGGTTCCAGAAAAATGACAGGATCATTGCCTTCTGACGCAGCAATGAGAAGACCTTTGGCATCATAGGGATTGCTCGGTATGACGATTTTTAACCCTGGCGAATGAAAAAACAAAGCCTCAATACTCTCCGAATGCAGCTCAGGAGCACGGACGCCTGCTCCATAGGGAGCTCTTATGATTAACGGAACTTCATATTTACCTTGTGTCCGCATACGTAGCCTTGATAGATGGGACAAGATTTGCTCTACGGCAGGATAAATAAATCCAAAAAATTCAATTTCAACAATAGGTTTAAGGCCATTCAGTGCCAAACCAATTCCACAACCTACAATACCTGCTTCAGACAAGGGCGTATCTACCACACGCCGATCACCAAACTTATTGAGCAAGTTCTCGGTCACGCGGAATACGCCGCCATTTTTACCGATATCCTGTCCTAAGAGAAGTATCTTGTCATCCTCAGCCAATAACAAATCTAAGGTTTCATTTAATGCCTGAACGAGGTTTAAATCCCTCATCATACCAAGCCCCTCCGTGAAATCTATTGATAGTGATGACGTTGTATAAAGTTATTAAAGTCGGTCTCCTGCTCTTGAATATTCCACGGCTTTTGGGAAAGTACGTTATTGAACATGATCGTTGGATCGGGTTTTGGAATAGTAAGAGCGTATTGAATGCCGTCATTAACTAAACGTTCTGCTTCCCTAAAAACTATTTCTTGTACATCCTGATCGAGTACACCCTGACTACGCAAATAAGCTTCTAAACGTAATATTGGATCTCTCGCTCTCCAGGATTCACTTTCCTCAGTACTTCGATAGCGGCTTGGGTCATCGGCAGTCGTGTGTGGCCCATATCGGTAAGTTATTGCTTCTATTAAAGTAGGCCCTTTACCACTCCTGGCAGCTTCCAAGGCATTTTTGGTCGTTATATAAACTGCAAATATATCATTACCATCAACCCGAACATTGTCCATATTATAAGCTATTGCTTTTTGAGCAATGGTTTCACTGGATGTTTGACGAGAGAACGGAACACTAATCGCATAGCCATTGTTTTGACAGAAATACACCACCGGTACCTTAAATACAGAGGCCATATTTAATCCTTCGTGAAAATCTCCTTCTGAGGTAGCCCCATCGCCAAAGTAAGCAAGAGAACAAGCACCTTCATTCTTATATTTACTAGCCCAAGCTGCCCCTGCTGCCTGGGGAATCTGTGTAGCAATTGGTACGTAAGGAGGAAGAATATTTCTGTTATCAGGAGGGATGCACCCCTCAATTCTGCCCATCCAATACCAAATAATTTTTACCATCTCATAACCGAAGGTTAACATCGCAGCATGATCCCGATAGGTAGGAAACATCCAGTCCTGCTTCAATAGAGCCATGGCACTTCCAACTTGACTCGCCTCTTGTCCCTCGAACGAAGCATACGTACCGATTTGACCCTTTCGCTGCATGTTCACCAGCTTCCTATCAAAAATCCGATTTAACACAAGAAGCTTGTACATCTCCATGGCCAATTTTTCGTTTATTACTATATTCTCATCCCGTAATGTGCCGTCAAGTTCTAAGATTTGAAATAGACGCTGTTGTCCCATCTAGTCCCCCATATTTTAGATTTATAAAGAAGCTTTGATAAGATGCGCTTCACTAGGCAAGCAATCGAACGCTCCAAATGCGAGTCACGAAGACCTAGCTTATGCTTCTTGTCATAATGAAGTATTGTATTCTCTCGGGTAGATTAGATTCATTCGGCGAGAATGGCTTCTGAACATCCATTTGATAAAATCCTAGACCATTGTTTTTCATCCAAACCATGCTGGCTAATAAAGGCATATGCTAACCTTTCAATACCAAAACCGACACATCCAGTTGACATCCATTCTGAGTCACCACGTCTTATATTAAATTGCTCACCGAAGAAGTGATCGTGAAAATTAAAGGAGGCTGCTGCAATGGTTCGATCGCTTGCTACCTTTAGGCGGAGCTCGTATTTGAGTTCTTGCATTCTTTGATTTAATATTTTCGCCGCCGTGTCTTTGCTGCAAAAGAAAGGATCACTAGCTACTTCGCAGTGCCCCTCCAACCCCAATTTTTGAAAAAAGAGAAAACGATGCTTCCATAAATTTTTGACGACTATCCAGAACAAATTCTCTTGATCCCATAAAGACAATTTCACGAATAGAAAAGTCCCAAAGTCTTTCAAGCGTGCGATGATACTTCGATTCATAACGGAATGATTTTCCGATAGATGTTATGACACGATTTTGTGATTCAGCATGTTGGGTATTTTGGAATTGATGATAGGTGTGGTAACACATTGTTGGAGGCAAGCAGTAGTCGACATTTTGGCAGTACGGAAGTAAATAAGAATCGATTCCTTTATTCGATTTATAGTCCTCTAGAAAATCACGATAATTATCAATATCATTATGTAACCTCGTAACAAACATTAAAAAATGAGGGAACGAATTAAAATATCCGCATTTCTCTAAGGCTTTGGTAGAAATTAAGGTAGGATATCGGTACTCGATTGCTCCAAATTGGGATATCGTCATCTCTTTAATCATCCGATCTAAGGTGTCCATTAAGAAGATTAACTTTTCTCCAAAGCATACCTGACCTTCGCCCATTTCAAAAACCATTTCTTTTTCAAGCAACTTATCAAAAAGATCATCATGATAATTTGCGTCGTTTTTGTCTGATTTCCAAATGATACGTGGCGGCAACACCTTTTGAAACGCAATCTCATTGTCAATCACAGACAATAGTTTGGACTCAATTTCCAAAATATCGGTTCCTGGTAATAGACTAACTTCTATACCATTAATGGTACTTTCACCTTTCATCAATTTAAATTGATGAATGTTGGCGGATATGAAAAAAATTCGTTTTCTAGTTCCTCTGCGTGTTTTATTGATAGTGGTTTATCTAGTTGAATGTAGTGAATATTCTCCATAGTTAAAAGCATTCCTTTCGCTTCGCTTAAGGCAAAATACTAATGAAATCGTTTTTGTCTTGAGCGGCTTCAATTTTTCAATATTTTCAAGGTCATCCTGCGCAATTAAGACCTGTTGAATCTGAGTGCTCCCTTCGACAACCTCCATAATCTTGGCATCTCGCATATATCTTTCTAACGGGATATTTGTTGCTGCAACCATTTGCTCCGTGTATTTGAACTGCATCCTTTGCCGATTTAAAGGCATGGACGGAAGAAAAATATTTGGCCAATGAAGTGGCAAACGTGGCAGTTACATCATTGTTGTCCCATAACTGACCAGCTCGGAAACAAAGATGCCTTGCAGCAATCGAATTGGTTACCATATCGGCAATCATCTGTTGAATCAACTGATGTTCTTTTAAATAGTGATCAAATTGTTTTCTTTCCATCACATAGTCTAAACTCGCATTCAAACAAGCCTGAGCCAGGCCTACGGCTCCCCATGCTGTGCTATACCGTCCATGAGTCAGTCCGTGGTTGGCGACTAGTGATACCCCAAAGCCGACGTTACCAACCAAATTGTCGATCGGCACCCTGCAATCTTCGAAACTGAGTTCAGCTAACAAGGAGCCCCTGAAGCCTAATAACCCAGATATTGGTCGAATGGTTAGACCAGGTGTATTTCTTTCTACTAACAAGGCTACGGCCTGATCTTCACACTGAGCAAATACCAAAAAGACATCCGCTCTTTGTCCGAATGTTATCCAATTTTTTGTCCCGAAATCACATACTCAGCACCTATTCGTTGAGCCTTCGTTTGAAGGTTCTTTATATCACTTCCGATTTGAGATTCCGTAATCGCAAAAGAAGCCATGAGCTCGCCGGAACTTATCTTTGGCAACCAGTATTGCTTCTGTTCTAGAGATCCCCATCTTAGAATGGACGAACTGACCATCCCTTGAACACCAATAATATTTCGCAAATTTGCACAGCCACGACCGACCTCTTCGTTCCACAAACCGTAAGTTATATAATCCATATTGGCCCCGCCATATTTAGCGGGTACTGCTGGTCCCCAGTAACCTTTATCAATAAGCTTTTGAAGAAGAGAATCGGGCATACATTCCTCATGATCAATGTGTCCTGCAACGGGAACGATTTCAGCATCTACAAAAGCTTTGAATTCCTCGTGTTTCTCCATTTGTTGGTTCGTGAGTTCAAGATTTTGGTTAAACAAAATATAACCTCCTGTTCTTTTCCGTAAATATAACCGTTTCACCCTAGGTTGTCATGACCTTCCTCATGCCTTCTCTATCCGGCATAAGTATTTCAATTCCTACATCGATTAATCTCTCCCCACCACATAAACTGATAGCAATTTGAGCTCTTCTCTTCCTTTTGTCAATTTTTTTGATTATCCCTTCCAAGCCATATAACGGCCCTGATTGGACAGAAACCTTAGAATCTTCCACAATGACGTTTGAGTACTCGATAATATTCTCGTTATTAATGAGCTGCAGGATCTGTCTTATTTCTTCCTCCTCTATTTTGCTAAAAAAATCGTCGTAATTATAGATTTGGTTTCCTTCTACTTTGTGTGAATCAATCAAAGTCTGAGATCTTCGATATATTTTGTCTAGCAAAAAAGCTGAATTACGGAGCAATCGATAGTACTTGGGTAGTTTTTTTAACTCATAATACATAGATGGAGTCATCTTCGTATTGATCAAAAGATAGCCAGGAAATAACGTTTTTACGACACCATAAAATCTCCCATCTTTTTTTTCAGGAACTAACCGTTTTGGAACACATGCATATAAATCCTTCTGACAGAACTGTAACTTCAAGCATTTCTGAACAATGTCTTCACTACCCGTTTCAACAAAAAGTGCATACCATCCCATACTATATCTCCTTTTTGACGGTATTCTTATTCAGTTCGGCTATGAAGTTCAATCATTACCCACTAAGCAGGTTTTCTAAAGTTTTGGTCGTTAGATACCAAGGATTTCGTCATGTTGAAAATTCATTACTAAACAAAAAAGGATAAGGAACTTATTACAATTCCTTGTCCTCTTTTAAAATTACTAAAATGAAAAAACGATTTTTACGATTAAGACATGGCTTCGCCACTAATCTATTTTATTAAAAATAGACTCATTGAACGAAGACTATTTTCACCAAAAAAAATTAACGTGCCTAAACAACGATTAATCTTTGCAAAGTGATTGAATGTAAAAATGGCTGTTAATAAAATTGTGTAAAGTCATATGTTTGGAAGAGTGTAGCGGGAGGAACAACAATTTCATGCTTACCCTATGACTGAAAATTGTTTTTAATGAGTAGTTCGGGTTATTAGGTATGGACTTGTTGCCTTCCATACTTTCTATAACCAAAAATGATTTATGAGGTTGATGCTTATTATTTATGATTCAAAATATTACAATGAACTCGATTTTAAGAGTGTTCATTATCACGCAATCCTAGTATTTCCCACACATAGTTTTCTTTAGGCATTATACTATTCTACTGATCAGTTGTAAATATCTTGATATCAAAAGTCCAAGTTGTGATCGAATGAAAAGAAGAGTAGTCATTTTATAAAGCCCTCAACCGTAACCTAAACTGCCTACTAAACGATATTAAGGTTATTGCACCAAAATTTCCAAGTAAAGGGATGACCCTCTTTTATAGTAAATGCTCCTGTTGCAATCGTCAAGTTGATTTCTTATTAACAGATGATCTAAGGTCCATACATGAGTGAACATAATTTAACCATGTTAATCAACCTCTTCTTCAAGATGAAGAAAGCTGACCTTCTGTACATAGAAAATCGGCTTTCCCCTATTATTTAATTATGTGAAACTCCTATAATAGCAAGCATTTTTTCTGTAGGTATCGCCTAATTTTCAAACGCGTCGGCTTCACATCCTTCTTACCTAGCTTCACATTGCCAAACATACTGAAGTATATATCTGTCTACGGGATTCAAGATCAGCGGGGGAAAGTGTCGAGTGACTCTAGAAGTGGATTATAATGCCATAAAGAACTCCCGTGGTACAGTCGTTCACGGGAGTTCGTCTTCAATCTGACCCGGCCTTAGGCACAAGGTTGTGTGAGATTGTTCTTATTTTTGTGTCCACTTTTTAGGCAAGTATTTATTGATCGTATGAATTCCCTCATCGTTGATTGCATAGTACATACATAATTCCCCGTTATCATCCAGCTCGTAATGGACCTCGTCAATCAGTCCGTTTGCCTGCAACGATAGCATATGATCTAGGAAGTTTGCTCTTGTAAATTGACGTTCTCCACCATATTCACTTTTCAAAGCGTCCATCGCATGATCAATATTTGCCTGCTGTACAGTGGACATGAAAAGCAGCACCCGGGAGCGAATCGGCAACAATGGCATTTGCTTACGCCTCCTTCTTTTTGAACAGATCCATTGGATTCATCGAAACTAAAAGCGCTCCAAGTGTAATAATAACTGCGCCGGCAATTATTGTAGGAGTCAACGAACTACCGAGGAAGATAGCGGCAAAGACAACCCCCCACAGTACATAGGTAATGTTAAGCGACATTCCGACTGCAACGCCAACCATACTATTGGCCATATACCATGTCAGGAAAGAGATTGCCGTAAACAGTGCTGCGGCCGCAATAATGAGCATAGGCGACACGGAGCCAAGTACGGAAGTAAAGAGATCTGTCGCACTGAAGATAGGTATCAGCACAGCAATATATACGAGTCCGGAAACGCCCTCGCGAATAGTAATGGCGATATTGGAATCAAGCATAGACATCCCAAAAGTAGCAAATACACCTTCCAATCCCCAGCCAAGTGCGGCCACCAGAGCAAAAATAATGCCTAGTGTGAAATTATCCACTCCACCTTCAGGCTTGACATAAGAAATGAGCGCAGCTCCAATAACACAGATGAACATGCCGACGGCCACCCGTTTATCAATCCTCTGCTTCAGGAACATTCGCGCGAAAATAGCACCAAACATCGGACAAAGCGCTGAAATAGGAATTGCCGCCGCTCCAGCCATATCAATTCCAACCAGATAGGCACCGTTAGCGATTGGACCGCCAAACACCGCTGCAATTGCGACCATCAACCCCGGTATTGTTACCAGACTGCGGCCAATTTCTTTGATCATCCCATTCTTGAAGTTCCAAATCAGAAGCCAGATCGCCGCCAAAGCATCATTGATCGCCGAAGCCACTATAGGCGCAGCAAACGCTCCTACGACCCCCAGAAAAGGCTCCTTCATCATGGCCAGGGCAACGACGGTACTATAAAGGCCGAACGTTAACCCGGAAATCAGTCCGTAAGCGATTCCATTTCTTCGGAAACGACTGTTCATCTTTTGTTTCAGCATGCCGGCCGTAGCTGCGGGAGCTGCCACTGTTTCCTTCATCATCCATACACCTCTGTTAAGTAGATTTGTCTTCGTAGATGTATCTTCATTGTATAGCAAAGCGGCCATTGCACCTTTTACTAACCGTACCTCTTGTTGGACTTCCTGAGTCACTTTTTTCTTCAATCTGGTACTTTTCGTACTTTTAGGACGACAAAGTTAGTAAAATAAAAAAACTCCCGCCCGACACTTATTCGGGGGAAGTTTCCTTAATTCTGTCTAATAGAGCGTTTTTTTAAACTCGAGCTAGAACGCTTTTTTTGTATTCCTTCGGCGTCATATTCATTTGCTTGTAGAATACCCGGTTGAAATAAGACGGATCGGTAAAGCCACATTCTGTGGAGATACGATAGGCGGGATACCCGGTAGTCTCAAGCAGCTTGCAGGCATGTGCAATCTTGAGCTTGTTCACATAATCCGTATATGTAACGCCGAGCTCCCTTTTGAATATGCGGCTAAAATATTGAGCATTCATGTACACATGACTTGCCACCATTTGCAGGGTCAGCTTATCTTTATAATTCTGCTGAATATAATCGACGGCTTCTTGAATAAAGCGCTGACATTCTTGAGCCGATTCTATCTGATAAGTTTCTGTTACACCATCTTCTTCTGATTGAGCGGCCTTCTCCAGCCCCTTACGAATCAATTGCCGCAATTTATCTGGCTTGACCGGCTTAAGCAGATATTCGTGTACCTGCAGACTGATTGCCGCCTGTGCATAGGAGAAATCCGAGCTGGCCGACAGAATCGTCACACATGCGTCAGGGAGAAAGCGGCGAATTTCCTGCAATGAGGAGATTCCATCCATTTCAGGCAGCATGATATCCATAAAAATAATATTCGGCCGATATTGTTTGGCGAGCTTAATTGCTTGCATACCCGTATCGCAAATAAGCAGCTTATCTTCAGCACCCAGAATTTCCTGCGCGATGGATTGAAGAAATTCCTGTTCTATCGGTTCATCTTCAACAAACATAACTACGCTCATTGCATCACCTCGCAATTGGTTGGGTGGGGATGCGGATGTTAACCGTGCTCCCGCTGTAATCGGACTTCACGATCGATAACCCATACTTTTCTCCGAAATATCGCTTCAAACGGCTATCGGTACTCCGGAAGCCCACGCCGACCTTGCTGTCCGGCTGATGAATGAGCTTTAGTACCTCCGGTGAGAACCCGTTGCCATTATCTATGACAGAAATGGTGATATCATTTCTGTACTTTTCGGCAATCAGACGAACGGTTCCCCCGTCTCGCTTAGGGGTAATTCCATGAATGACTGCGTTTTCCACAATAGGCTGAATCACCAAATTCGGAATGCGATAAGCCTTTAATTCATCAGGAACAATGATTTCATAATGCAGGCGATTTTTGAAGCGCGCCTTTTGTATATACAAATACTTCTCAATGTTATCCAATTCGGATGCGATGGTATGAAGCTGATCATCCTGCTTCACATTGTATCGCAGCAAGTCGGACAGGCAATAGATCAATTCCTCCGTCGTATGGGAGTGTTCGAAATAGGCGATGCGGGCAATGGAATTCAAAGTATTGAACAGAAAATGTGGATTGATGACGAGAGACATGTTTTTTGCTTCTAAGTCAATCACTTTCTTCTCCAGTATTTCCTTTTCCGCAGACAGACGATTGATAATCCCTGTGTTGTCCTGCGCGCTTTCGGCGATGTCGAACGCAATATTCCTTGCGATATGATGGCAAAGCTGCTCGTGAATATCTGCTTTATCCTTGTCAATGGTTGGGAAAGCCGATATCGCCTTTGCGACAAATTCCAAATCCAGTCCCTTCATTTCGGCCAATTCCGCCGTGTTAATCAGATACTTCTGAAACTCCCTCTCCTGGGAATACGCCTGCATCCCCGATATGAAACCAACAACCTCATCTTTGACCATAATAGGCAGCAAAATATTCTCCATGCCATAACAGCAAACAAATCGCCCCTGTTCGCCAGTATTAAAGCGCTTCAAATAATCCGCGCAAGGTCGCGTAGGATTCTCCCAACATATATGCCTGCAGAAATCAGGGGAAGGATTGAATTCCAGCAAAACGTCTCCATTGTTATCGTGCAGCAGCAGCGAGAACTTGGAAAGAGACAGGATTCCGCTGTATCGTGCGTATACTTTGGTTGCGATCGGACTATTGGTTTTCAGCATAATCTCGTTGCACCCTTTCACCGAAAATGAACGGGAAAATAGATGTTGCATGCTAAATTTTTCACAATATATCATCTCTATTATAGCAATGTTCAACCTGTTTGGAAATAGTACATCCCCCTTCCTCAAAGCTCTATTTATAGAAATACTCCACTTCGACAAGCTTTCACAAGCGTGATTGTAACAGACAAATATAAAAAGACCAAAACCCGTTTTACCGAGTTTTGGCCCTTTGCAGAACATCGATATAAATTATTGCTTAGCAGCGGGGAGAATATTTTCTACTTCACTGTGAGGACGAGGAATCACATGTACGGATATCAGTTCCCCTACACGCTGTGCGGCTGCGGCACCAGCGTCCGTTGCCGCTTTTACTGCTCCTACATCGCCCCGTACCATTACAGTGACAAGGCCGCCGCCTACCATCTCTTTGCCAATCAGGGTGACATTGGCTGCTTTGACCATAGCGTCCGCTGCTTCGATAGAACCTACCAAACCTTTTGTTTCAATTAAACCCAATGCTTCCGATTTCATGTTACATTCCTCCTAAAAGTTTTGTGAGAATAAAGCGCTAGCTCACCGAGCAAAACTTGCTTCGGAAGCATAGGCCTAGTTTTGTGAGAATAAAGCGCTAGCTCCGAACAAAACTTACTTCGGAAGCATAGGCTTATATATGATTTATTGAATTATGCCTTTGTAGACGGAAGGATGTTCTCCACTTCACTGTGGGGACGTGGAATTACATGCACTGACACGAGTTCCCCTACATTCTTCGCGGCCGCGGCGCCAGCATCTG
>NZ_JMDX01000086.1:0-22482 GCF_000935845.1 Paenibacillus sp. E194 | reverse complement strand
CAGACACAGTATGCATACGATGGTGCAAGAGATATGAATTGGTGTAGTCAATCCATAACATTTGTGCTCGTTCACGGCTCGTGGGGGGACTCGAGTTATTGGTGGAAGACGGCTGAAGTTCTTCATGGCATGGGGCATACCGTCTATACGCCGAATTTACCAGGGCATGGAATGGATCGGAACAAGAATGTAACCCAGCCATGTATGTGGACACAGTCATTCAATGTATTATTCATCATCAGCTTACGAATATTGTTCTTGTTGGTCACAGCTTCGGTGGAACGGTGATTAGCAAGGTAGTGGAGCTTGTGCCTGACCGTGTTCGGCGCCTTGTATATATGGACGCATTCGTGGTACGCAATGGATACAGCACGGCGGATGAGATTCCTCCCCAAGGCAAGCAGGAGTGGATTCAGTTGGCGCAGCAGTCATCTGATAATACGATCATGCTGCCCTTCGCCGTATGGAGAGAGACCTTTATGAACAATGCAAGTATTGAATTAGCGTTTCAAATTTATTGTACCGTTACACCAGAGCCTGCGGGGCCATTATTCGAGAAGCTGGATCTGACGGAATTCTATCGTTTATCTATGCCCAAAAGCTACTTGTATTTAACGGATGATACCGCACTTCCGCAAGGAGAACAGTATGGCTGGCACCCTCATATGTCAAGCCGACTGGGGATGTTCCGGCTTATTACATCGCATGGCGATCATATGACTCCATTCCATATTCATCCGCTTCTTGTAGCAGAGAAGCTTGTTGAGGCAGGACGGGACTAAATGGCGAGTGGAAGCTGCACAGATATGCTGGCTTCATGCATAACAAAGGCTGGTCATAGGAGTATTCTCCACGACCAGCCTGCAAGTGCTGCAATGAAATAGAAAATGGATAATTCGAATTACTGTGGATTTGTTGTCCAAATGCCAGCAGTCTTCACGAATACACGTTGTGGAAGCTTAAGAGCCGCAAGGGTCAGTTCCGCTACATCCTCTGGCTGCATCATGCGATCTTCGTCGCCAATGTTAAGACCTGCATTTACTGCGAGCTCTGTATTCACAGTGCTTGGCGTCAATGCAGTCACGCGGATATTGTGCTTGCGCACCTCCTGCATGAGCGCTTCGGTTAAGCCCATCACTGCGAACTTAGAAGCGTTGTAAGCAGATCCAGTAGCGAAGCCGCGCTCGCCAGCTGTCGAGGAGATGTTAATAATGCTGCCTTCATTCTGCTCGATCATCGCAGGCAGCACGGCACGAGTTACATAGTAAGTTCCCATCAGATTAACCTGAATGATGCGTTCCCACTCTTGTGGATCCATGTCGACAAGCTTGCCGAATTTCGCAATGCCTGCATTATTGACAACGATGTGAATGGTACCCAACTGCTCCGTAAGGGAAGCAACAGCGCGGTTTACATCATCTTGTACCGCAACGTCAGCTGTAGCGATTGCGACGCGAATATCATATTTTGCAGTCAGCTCAGCTTGCAGTGCTTCAAGGTCAGCGCTAGTTCGAGCGATGAGACCAAGGTGCACACCTTCTTGTGCCAGCGATTCAGCCAACGCTTTGCCAATTCCTTTGCCTGCACCAGTAATCAGTGCGGTTTTGTTCGTAAGATCTTGTAATTTCATATTCAATAATCTCCTTTAGATGTTTATACTTGTCCGTTATGACTAACAACAAGCTCATATTTGTTCAAGGAAGCGCCGAGCATGTACTGCTTGCTGTCGCTCGCACCCCGGTGAGATTCGCGGAAGGCCTCGCTAGATGTCCAGTTGCGGAACGACTCTTCGTTCTCCCACACTGTACATACCTTCAATTCCTCTTCGCCTTCTTGACCTGCGCCAAGCCATACCTCCATGCGAATGAATCCGCTCATTTGCTGAACGCCCTTGGCTTGCGCGAATCGCTCTGCCACTTGCTTGCCGAATCCCTCTTGAATTCGGATAGTGTTCGTAACGACTAACATGCTATCGCCTCCTATGTGCATGATGGTGATGATGTTCATCTGTACAGATCGTATGTCTGCCTCTCTATTATACTCGAACGCATGGACAAGATCACACCTTCGCATTTCACATGCACATTGGAAGGTTGTGGATGTGTGGTGCGCTAGTTAACCGATGCATAGATCCGAGATACATGCCCCAGGGCCACACAGGCAGGCTCTCTGGGCATGTGCGATATTGGAAGCATTCACTCGTGAGTAGCTCCCATCACATTCCATGTGGTTCCCCAGTCCTTCATCGCATCGAAAATAGGACGGAGCGTTAGCCCCATCTCGGTTAACGAATATTCAACATGCGGTGGGATCTCGGAGAATACAGTCCGCTGGATAATATGCCGCTGTTCCAGTTCCTTCAATCGGAGTGACAGTGTGCGCGGACTAATTCCATGGAGCGAGCGCTCCAACTCTCCGAACCGCTTTGTACCGTAGAATAATTCACGCAGTATAAGAAAAGTCCACTTGCCTCCGATGATATCCATCGTATGCTCGATGGGACAAGCAGTGGTTGGAGTTGTCCCTATAGTAGATTCGTGTTCTAGGTGATCTAGTATAGTGTTTGGGGAGGTAGTAGATTGTAATGTTCTCTCTTGATAAGGTATAGTTGTCGATTGCTCTGGAGTTGACATATGTATCCCCCTTCGTGTGTACACTTCATTTAGTATAGTGAAATTCGTTTGATATCGCCAATGTGCCAGTCGCTATGAAGAAATGCATATTGAAATGCTGGGAGAGGGAATTCACATCCGATAGCAGAGCATGGCCATCCGAAATCTTTCGTAATCAATCGAACTGAAGAAGAACAAGGAGGAATACAAGGATGTCAGGCACTCGCTGATTATGTAATGAATGACGTATGTATGATAAAATAAGTGTGATATTAGAGTCAGAAGGAGAGGAATGTCATGAAGGTACTTGTCATAGTTGCACATCCCAACTTGGATGCATCCAACGTGAACCGTGCTTGGGCCGAAGAGCTTCGCAAGCATGATAACATCACCGTACACGAGCTGTATAAGGCGTATCCGAATGGACAGATTGATGTCGAGAAGGAGCAGGCATTGTGTGAAAGCCATGATCGTATCGTATGGCAGTTCCCATTCTATTGGTACAGCTCGCCGCCATTGATGAAGCAATGGCTGGACAGTGTGCTTACATATGGCTGGGCATATGGCTCCGGTGGTGATCGCTTGCGTGGCAAAGAGCTGATGCTGGCTGTATCGACGGGAAGCCCGCAAGAGAAGTATCAAGCAGGTGGCCTCAATCACTACTCCATGAGCGAGCTGCTGAAGCCTTTCCAAGCAACGAGTAATTTAATAGGCACGACATATTTGCCGGCATTTGTATTCCATGGTGCGATGGGCGCAGATGAAGCTGCAATTCAGAATAGTGTCAAGGAATATGTATCCTATCTGTTGAAATAGAATGGAATGCATGCTAGCTGAGAATCAGGAATGGTAGCGTCCCATTTGAGGTTATTTTACGATTTGGAAGATAACGCTGGTTATAAAAAAGGTCGAGTTAAGGAGAAAACCAATTCTCCTTGGACTCGGCCTTTTGTTTATTTGTTTTATTCGAATAGCGGGAACTCCTAGTGCGACTTATCAATCACAAGCTATACCTTGCTGTACGCGCAGAGGAATCCCGTTCCCGAACGCCAGCTCTTCGAGCTTAGCGATAATGCGATCTTCGGTATCGCCGCCAACTGGAATGCTGCACGATGCATGTGGGAGCAGCTTATCGAAGCTGCCAATGGCAACAGCGTATCCAGCTTGCTCGAACATTGGAATATCGTTCATGTCGTTGCCGAAGCAGACGAATTGACCAGGGTTAATCCCGAATGAACGCAGAGCAGCCATTTTGTTAACTCCAACGTTAGTCATGTCCAGAATGCCTTCCGCAGAGTGATAGTGAAGCGTTGTATTCAATGACTTGAGCTTTTCAGTAAGTTCCTCTAAGCGATTGCTGCCTAGAACAAGAATTTTAATGGTGCTGTGAATTTCGTTCATCGGTACATGAGCTGCCAATCGTAGGGGATCGACATTGAACAGGAAGGGATGTGAATCCTCCAAGTTATGTGCATAGTTCCACTCATCGTCTACGAGATATGAAGCCTCATATTGCTCCAGCAAGCCCATGATTGTATCTGAAGCTAATTGGGGAAGCGGGCTGCTTGTAAGACGTTCACCCTTGAAATAGGTCATGGCGCCATTGGCACCGATAAGCAGGTTTTGGTGAAAGCGTTCATCGAGCACGGGCAGCATATCCCGACACGGGCGGGCAGACGCAAAGCCGACGACATGTCCAGCTTCTTGAATGCGTGCCAAGCAGTCCATTATTTGTGCAGAGACCGGCTGTCCTTTGAATGAAATTGTACCATCGATATCGAAAATGAAGTGCATGTGTGACTGTCTCCTTTGTATGTATAAGATAATCGCTAGTCATCCAGCGGAAGTGATAGCATTTAAAAGAATGAGAGGGCTTGTTGGAAGGCGGAATAGCCGAAATAGATGCCGAAGCCAATAAACACAATCCCTGCGGCAATCGATACGTATTGCATAAGTCGTGGCGTGACGGCTTTGCGGCTGACATGAGTCACGATTGCGACGAAAAGATCCCATATGAGAATACCGACAATGATCGCACTGCTGTACAGCAAGGTATCCTGCTTGCCTATTACATCCATGGTTGACGCCATAACCGAGCCGTATATGCCAATCCAGAATACGATGTTAAGCGGGTTGGATAACGCCAGCAAGAAGCCCGATAAAAAAGAAGAACCGACATGTTCCTTCTTGGCATCAGAATCTGTGATCTGCACGGTAGATCTAGCCTCGCGAATACTCTCATATCCAAGATACAGCAGCAATATGAACCCTGCAATCCATAGAATCAGTTTGGCGAACGGCGTTGTTAGGAACGAGGTGGCACCATAATAGATAAGCAGCATGAATATGACATCTGTGCTCATTGCGCCAAGCCCTAAGAACCAAGCGTTCCAGAATCCATTTTTTAACCCGGCCTTAATCTGTGCAATGCTGATTGGACCGACGGGGGCTGAGAGAGACAGCCCGAGTAATACATAGCTGAACCATACGCTAGCCATCTGATCTTCCTTCCTGTCATTACGAAATAATGGTAATATTGTACTGACTATCTGTCCTGTTGATAAGTGGCAGATTTATAGATTTGGATGGGGACAGAGGTGAAGTGAATATGCTTGAACTGACACCGCATATCGATGATCATGCAACGGAGCCGAAGTATGCACAGCTGTACAGTTATATTGCGAAGCAGATAGTGAACGGAACGTTAGTAGCAGGTACGCGTCTGCCTTCGATCCGAACACTGGCTGTTCATTTGCAGGTGAGCCGCAATACGGTTGAGGCAGCCTATCAGCAGTTGATAGCAGAAGGGTATGTGGAGAATCGCTCCCGTATTGGCTTGTTTGTCATGCCGATTGAAGGGGATGTGAAGCATGCAGAGCTTGGGGATAGAGGATCTGAACCAGAGCCAGCAGGAGGTTTCACAGGAACGCTTGAACGAGGGCCGACGCAGCCATTACCAACTTCCGTATCGCTGGAGGACAGGGATGGATCTGATAAGGATGCAGAAATTGAGATTGATTTCCGCCATGGCAATGTAGATAGGGAGAAGTTCCCGTTAATCGTATGGCGGAAGTTAGCGAATGATTTGTTTCGTTATAGGCAGGATGAGGCGCTGCAGTACGGACACCGTCAGGGCGAAGCGGGATTGCGCAGGGCCATTGCTCAGTATTTGTACCAATCAAGGGGAGTGCGCTGCACGCCGGAGCAGATTGTGATGGGGGCTGGCATCCAGCAGCTGCTCATGCTTATCTGTCAGCTGATTCGCCAAGATACGCGTTCGATTGCGATGGAGGAGCCGGGATATGACGGGGCGCGGGCCATATTCTATCATCATGGATTTGAGATAGAGCCGATTGCGCTGGAGGCTGAAGGCATATCTGTACAGCAGCTAAGAGAACGGAATGCTGGTGCGGTATATGTAACGCCGTCGCATCAGTTTCCACAGGGCATGGTGATGTCTATTGCAAAGCGGATGCAGCTGCTGCAATGGGCGAACGAGAGAGGAAGCATTATTATCGAAGATGATTATGATGGGGAGTTCAAGTACGGCGCGAAGCCTGTCCCTTCACTGCAAGGGTTGGATGGGCATGATCGGGTCATCTACGTTGGAACGTTCTCCAAGTCTCTGCTTCCTTCCATACGCCTAAGCTATATGGTGCTTCCTCCATGGCTGCTAACGCGGTATAAGCTTGAATTCTCTGCTTATGAGCAGACGGCTTCGAAGCTGCATCAGATGACAATGGAGCGATTCATGACAGAAGGGCATTGGGACAAGCATCTGCGGAAAATGCGCAAGCTGTATCAAGAGAAGCACAGCACATTGCTGACAGCCCTTAAAAAAGTAATGGGCGATCGAGTCCGCGTCATTGGTCAGCAATCTGGACTTCATATCGTGCTTCAAGTGAAGCATGAACATCATGAGCAGCAATTAATTGATGCGGCAAGAACTGTTGGGGTCAAGGTGTATCCGACCTCGACTTATCGAATTCAGCAAGAAGCAGACGAGATGCCATCCTTGCTCATTGGCTTCGGTGGACTCAGTCTGCACCAGATAAGAGAAGGTGTTGAGCGGCTGAGTAAGGTTTGGTTCGGATAATGATTTAGCGGTTGCCTACTTATCAAAGGAATCATTATCTTTATATTCATGTTTATTTTTCGCAAGGCAAGGGATAGGGAAGGGGCGAGCGGATGAACAGCTGGGTTACATTTGATTTGGATGGGACATTGATGCAGAATCCATTTGCTGCATGGATCTTTCCGGAGATTACAAGTGTTGTACGGGAACAATTGCAATTGCGTACGGATATCGAAGCGTACGATGACACTAGTTTTGATATGGGCAAGCTTCTTCATGCGGAACATCGGAAGCGAATGGAAGCTGGTGAGACAGTCGCAGCCTACGATTGGGATGATATGGTGAGAGTAGTCCTTGCTGAACTCGGTGTGTCTCCAAGTATAGATATTCAAGTAGAACAACTCGTGCGCAAGCATGCAGAGCCGCCGACGAAGATCTATTTACTCGAAGAAGGAGTGAATACCGTTCTGAAGCAGTTGACGCAGGAAGGCTACCGCTTGGCGGTTGCGACGAACGGATACTATAAATATCAATATCCTGTGCTCGAAGCGCTCGGCATTGCCGCATATTTCGAGCTTATCGTGACACCGGAGATTGCAGGCGGCGGCAAACCTGATGCGCATATGCTTCGCTTTGTCCGTCAGCACGGTACAATCGCTGCACATGTTGGGGATCGGCTGGATCATGATGTGTACATGGCGAATCAATCTGGAGCAGCTTCTATCCTAGTGAACCGCAAGCTTCCACAGAAACTGCATCAGCTCGCTCCTGAACAGCGCGTGCATGAACAGATCTTCTTGCCGCTATGCAGCCAGCAGCTTCAGCGGGAATGTCAGAGCTTGCACAGGGAGCTTTTCGGGGATGACGAGTGCATAGTTCTGCCAGAGCAGATTAGACCTGATATCGTCATCCACAGCATCATGGAGCTTCCAGCATGCTTAGCTGCATTGGCGGCCAGGTGAGATTGGATTACCGCATTTGGAAATGCCTTACCTGGTCGATGAACATCGTCATGGCCATCGTGGCAGAAGCGTTATTGTCCTGAAGAATGTGGAACGCTCGCTTGACGCTCTTGCCCTTCACGTGCACCAAGCGCAGATCACCATGCTCTTGCTCTTTGCGAATGACCCAATAAGAGAGCATTGCAATCCCGAGTCCGGCCATGACAGCTTCCTTGACACTTTGACTGCTGTTGAAGACATAGGAACGCTTGATGTGCAGCTTCAGATCGCTCATGAATTGATCACTGTACGCCCTTGTACCCGAGCCTTGCTCACGCAGCACCCATACCTCGTCATGCAGCATGCGGGGCTCGATGGTGGGCATGGAAGCAAACGAATGGTTTGGCGGTACAACGAGCACCATCTCATCCTCCATGAACGGAGTGCCAAGCTGAAGATCTGTATATTCGATTTTGCCTTCTACGAGTCCGATGTCCAGTTCATTCGCGCGTACGGACTGTGCAATTTGCTCCGTATTGGCTACGGTTACTTGAACATCTACGCTCGGGTATTGGCGTGCGAATGAAGCAACGATGCGTGGCAATATATATTCTCCGATTGTGAAACTGGCTCCGATGCGCAGCGATCCCGTCACCTCATCCCGCAGCAGCCCGATATCTTCGCGTGCCGCCTCATAGCGAGCGATCATCTCCTTCGCATGCTTATATAATATCTCTCCAGCTTCGGTCAACTTCACATGCTTAGGCGAGCGATGGATGAGCTGCACACCGAATTCCTGCTCCAAGTTGCGGATATGCTGGCTGACGCCAGGCTGAGAGAGATGGAGCAGTTCCGCGGCCCGCGAGAAATTACGCTGCTCCACGACCGCTACATATACCTTCATTGTATCTACGATCATTTGGCTAACGATCCTCCGTTGATTCTTTACTTATATAGTCGGTTAAAATGAGTATCTTTAAATGTTGTCGTGTACTTTAACCCAAATCCAAACATGCGATCCATTCCAATATGGGCTGTCCATATGATCCCCACTGCTAAGACAGTCTGATTAGATAAGAGGATTCCACACATTATGGTTCCGAACGATACACAGTAGGTATGAAATACATTATAAATAATTGCTCCTGCTTTATTACTTAGGATATATCCGACCATAGATACATCAGGAACAAATAGCAGTACAAAAACAACAGCCAGCTAAATTGATAGTAGTCGTAAAAATAGATGCATCCTAATAATACAGACAACCCTTCTAGATGTAAGATTGCTTTGCTCATGTTCAGTTCATGATCCTCCATTCTTGATGTCGAAGTTATACGTTTACCTGATCATTGCCTGACAGCATAAGGTTGGGCATAAGCAGTTCTTGAATGATAGGTGTTATATTTCAAGTTGCTAAGCTGCAGCAATCAGGTATAATATGTAATAACAGCGATACAATGAATAAAGGGATCGTGCTACCAACACGATCCCTGCACAACGGCCGCATGTAAGAACGGTCGGCTGCAAAGACGGACATGAAATAGACCGATACCTTGCTATGGGGCGGTCTATTTCCTTTTATTAAACGATAACAGCATCACGATAAGCGTACCAAAGCTAATCATTAGCGTTAGTGCTTCGAATACTGTCATGGGCATCACCTCCCATCAGGGAGACTAGCCGACCGCCCTTCATGCCGAATCAGTTGTACTCATGTATCATACCATAATTTTCTACAGTCAGAATAATATTTGAACGTACATATCCAACACAGGAATGTGGACTACCTACCCATAATATGAGACCATTCAAGCACCTCTAAGGACAAATTCTTATATCGAATGATATAAAGAATGCTTTTGGGGTATTTTTGTATGTATCCTAAGGAAGCTTGGAAATGGTCAATGTGCTACATCGTGGCTTCAAATTGCTGCTATTGTTCTGCTTTTGTTATAGATGAATAACCCGACAATAAGTTTTTCTTATGCTAGAGATTGCATATCCGTATTTCCCCTCTCGAGCGAAGACATATATAGTATTCATCGTAAGTATCAGGTTACGCCTGCTTAGAGACGGGGGATGGATATGTATAACGGGGATGTTCTTCTGGCCACCAAGCCGAAGCGAAATAAACAATACAGGGGATTTGCGCTCGGCATCGCGCTGACACTCATCATTGCGGTTGCAGCAAAGCTGCTTGCGGGATTGCCTTTCCTTAGTATCATGGGGCAGCTTGTGATCGCCATTCTGATCGGTATCGCGTGGCGTGCTACCATCGGGGTACCGCAGGAGATTGTCGCAGGAACGAATTTTTCGAGTAAAAAGCTGCTCCGCCTCGGCATTATCTTGCTCGGGATGCGCTTAGACCTTATGGATATAGTACGTGCAGGCCCTAAAGTATTCATGATGGCGGTTATCGTCATTGTATTTACCTTGTCGGTCGTATATGGACTTACGAGATTGTTCAAGGTTGATAAAAGGCTCGGTATATTGACGGCGTGCGGAACCGCGATTTGTGGTGCGGCGGCTGTGGTAGCGATAGCGCCGCAAATTAAAGCCAAGGACGAAGAAACGGCAATCGGTGCAGCGATGGTTGCGATATTGGGCACTATTTTTACATTAGCATATACGTTCTTGTTTCCGGTACTTGGCTTGTCGGATAACGGATATGGGATCTTTGCCGGTGCGACACTGCATGAAATTGCCCATGTCATTGCAGCAGCAGATCCAGGGGGCAGTGCAGCGGTCGATATGGCGGTCATTGTTAAGCTTACGCGTGTAGCCTTGCTAGTTCCTGTCGCTATTCTGATCGGCATCTGGTCATCACGTGAGAGCCGCAAGGAAGCAGGGGCAGATGCTCGGACAGAGAAAGCCAAAGTACCGATTCCCTGGTTCATCCTCGGATTCCTGCTCGTCAGCGGGTTTAATTCTCTAGGGATCGTTCCAGAACAGATTGCAGGATATATCGTCATTGCGGCCTACATGTTGATTGCCATGGCGATGGCGGGGCTTGGCTTGAATGTCGATCTTGTCTCATTCCGCAGACTTGGGATGAAGTCGTTCGCAGCAGGATTCATTGGTTCCATTCTGCTGTCCCTGCTTGGCTTTGGGTTGGTGCATGGGTTCGGTTTAGCGTAATGCATAATGAATGAAATACGTAATGAAAGAGGTCAACATGCCAATTAAACATTGGTTGTTGACCTCTTGTGTTTTCTAAGCTTACTTGTATAGGCTTGTTCATTTCCAAAAAAATAGACGCCCAATTGCTGAGCGTCCCACATACAGAACATGGAATATGATATCTCCTGAGGGGAGAGGAAACCCATTTTGTTGTTGTACAATCCTGTTATTAAATCACACTTGCATTATGGAGCGCCTCTTCGACATTCACGTACGGAAGTGCGAGGTCGCGGGCTACCGCTTCGTATGTGATCGCTCCGCCTGCAGTATTGACGCCGCGCATGAGCGGCTGGCTGTTCTGCAATGCTCTGCCAAGTCCGAGGTTCGCGATGCTTAATGCGTAAGGAACGGTAACATTCGTGAGCGCCATCGTTGATGTGCGCGGAACAGCACCTGGCATATTCGCTACAGCATAATGAACGACACCGTGCTTGACGTATATGGGATCGTCGTGAGTGGTAATGCGATCAACCGTTTCAAAAATACCGCCCTGATCGATGGCGACATCGATGACGACAGAACCAGGCTGCATGGAACGAATCATCGCTTCCGTTACGAGCTTCGGCGCTTTAGCGCCCGGTATAAGAACTGCACCGATGACCAAGTCGGATTCGGCTACCGCTTCGGCAATATTGAGTGGGTTCGACATTAAGGTATTCACACTCGAGCCGAATAGATCATCCAGCTGGCGCAGGCGATCTGCGTTCATATCGATAATGGTTACATCTGCTCCAAGACCTACTGCGATCTTGGCAGCGTTCGTTCCGACAACACCGCCGCCAATAACCGTAACCTTGCCGCGTCGTACGCCAGGTACTCCGCCAAGCAGGATTCCGATGCCGCCATGCGGCTTCTCGAGGAATTGTGCCCCAATTTGGGCTGACATGCGGCCCGCCACTTCACTCATTGGTGTGAGCAGAGGCAGCGTGCGATTGACTTCAACCGTCTCATAGGCGATTGCAGTAACTTTATGCTCAATTAATGCGCGAGCCAGTTCAGGCTCAGCTGCTAGATGCAAATACGTGAATAAGATAAGCCCCGGGCGGAAGTAACCGTACTCGGATGATAAAGGCTCCTTCACCTTCATAATCATATCGGCTTGTGCCCATACCTCAGCAGCGCTAGGAATGATAGTGGCACCTGCTTGTTCATATGAGGCATTGTCGAAACCGCTTCCAATTCCAGCGTCATGTTCAATGATGACACGGTGGCCGGCTTTATGGAATGCTGCAACACCAGCAGGGGTGAGCGCAACGCGATTTTCATTATTTTTGATCTCCATGGGAACTCCGATAATCATTGCTTATCCTCCTCAAATATCCTGAACCTGTTTGGTTATCCAATTAAAGTATAATTCGTAGCTCCCGCCAGCGCTTTGTCGTCAGCTCCAAAAAAAATACCCTGTCCTTGTGTAATTCCCACAAAGCCAGGGACAATTGCGTATCGGGTAATCGATCGCAGGGAAGGTTGGCAACGGATGACGTGTTACGTAGATTCGTTGTCCTTGTTTATCGTTGCCAATCGATGCAATTTTAATTCCAAAAATAGCGACATCTTCTCATCCATGCTGTCGACATCGACACCGCCGACTTCTGCAATGCGCTTTAATCGATACATGAGGGTATTCGTATGAATATGTAAGGCTTCTGCTGTCTTCTTCACATTGCAGTCATAACGAAGAAATTGTTCAATGGTATGTACGAGTCCGCTTGCATGCTCAGCATCATACATGCGTAGCTTCTCTAAGCCTATATGATGAAAAGTCTGCTGTGATCCTCGTGCGGCAGAATGTGCAGTATGGTGTTCGATCAATAAGGGCAAATGACGGTAATAACCGAGCTCCCCATAGCTATGTACAGAATCTAATTCATCGGGGAATGCTTTTTTTAGATTGAGCGTTGTTATGGCTTCTTCATAGCACCGTGATACGAGCAGGAACGAGGAGGATAGAGTGCTTGCTCCGCTGCGAACTGGTGAGGCGCCGAATCGCTGCTTCATATGCAGTATAAGCTGTTGGCACGGTTCCTTGTACAGATTGGCAGAGCTATTCGCATGTGATGACAGCACTGGTGCAGACATCATAATAAGGCGGTCATGATCAATGACATGAAGCAGCATGCGCATATGCTGAGTTGTTTTGAGCGTGTAAAGAATATGACGATATAACTTCTCTTGGATAGGTGTGCTGAACTGTATCATCCATATGAAATATTCAGGAGGGAACGAAATGCTGAGTCGTGCCGCATGCTCCCGAATGGCTTGCTCTGAGGTGTGGTGTCCGGTTAAGAGCTGCCAGAAAAAATCATGCTTATGCTGATCCTGGCGTCTGCTGTGCAGTTGATGCTGCATTAACTTGGCCTTGGCAGCCTGAGCAGCTTGTGACAATGTCTGGAGCGCTGTTTCTGGCAGCGACTGTTCACTGTCGAGCACCCATATATAGCCGATAATGTCCTGTTGATGACGGATGGCAACTGCCAAGCGATTGCCGAGGCCAACCTCGTCGATATGTTGGATACGTATCGGTTCCATACTGGACATGAGCCGCTGCATCGTGCCATCTCTCCATAATGCGCTGATGACTTGCTCAGGGACGCGCCGTCCGATAATCGTTGCGATCCGCGCAGGATCCGTGCCGGGGTGATGCGTGCTGTAGGCAAGCAGCTTATGTCCGGCATCTTCAATTGTGACAGGGCAATGAAGCAGATCACTGACCAAATCCGCAACTGCTTCTAAGCTGTCAAAATGCTGTTCGAACAGCTGGTTCATTTCATTCATGCACATGGCTCCTCAACAGTAGGAAGATCATGACTATTTTAGCATGAAATCCATCTGGCCGACTACATCGGACAAGGTCGAATGACCTACTATTTGCTTGGGGGCAGCTGTTCAAGTACGTCTCATTATTCTTTGATTTCTTTGAAAGAGGCATCGTATAACCGGAACATTGTCTTGTAGCCGGACTCATCGATCTTAATGCCAACATCCAGCGTGCCCGTCAGCTCCAATGCGCCGGACGTATATCGAAGCTTGGTGTCGGAAGGAACGAATACCATCATAATTTTGTTCCAGTAGGTTTCGTCGCCATTATCGAAGGGACATTCTGCACCCGGTGCCGGAATGAGAAGAACCAGTGTTTATCGAATGACAGCACTTCTCCCATATATCCTTTAATCGTAACCTGCTGGCCGGAGAGATCCCAGAATTTGTCCGACGGCGTGTTCTGCTTCTCATTATCGAAAAATTCGGACCACTGCAGCGTACTCGAATAGGCAGGCTTCGATTTTGAAGCAGCGGCGCTAGAATTTGCTTTGCTGGAGGTACTGCCGGTGGTGCTGTTGTTTGTATTTGCTTTGCCGGTGCTAGTGCTGTTGTTATTTACTTTGACAGAATTGCTTGAAGTGGCTTTGCTGTTCGTCTGTAATGATATGCCAGAGTCCGTCTTATCGCTGGTCTGTGAACGGTTGCCGTTGCTCGGTTTGGTGTTATTTGAAGCAGCAGCTGTTGGTTGAACGATTTCTTTGGATTTCGTCTTTTCCACTGCGTCCACTGGTTTTGTTACGTTTGAAGCCTGCTTATCCTGCGCCTGTGCTGCCGATTTTTGCCCAGACTGATGTTCTGGAGAAGCATTCGGATTCAGTTCTTGCTTATCCTCAGTTGCAGTCCCATTGGGTGCACTAGCGGGTGAGGAAGCAGAACTTGATGATTGGTCTCCTTGTTGTGTGGATTTCCCTGTAGAAGAGGGGGCAACAGGATTCCCCTTCGTAGCAGTAGCGCCAGCCCCTGCTTTATTTTGGTTTTCCACAACATTATTTGAGGAATTAGCAGAACCGACCGTCGAAACATCCGTAGTAGTAGAACTGCCGGTGCTGGTCGTCTGCGTGCTTCCGGTTCCGGATGCAGCGCTTGCATCGGGTGTAGTGTTCACTTGCGTACTGGTCGATACAGCCGCTGCCGCAAAGGATTGCGGTGCGCCTGCTCCATCTGTTGCTGGCTGTGATGAGCACCCTGCCAATAATACGGTTAGGCTGATCAAGGAACATAATACAGAGTTTCGATAACGTGTGTTCATGAGCTATTCGCCTTCTTTCTCGGTAAAAATATAGGTATTGGCTAACCCCGGAACAGCTGCAATGGATCAACCCGGTAGACCTTCCATGCAGGGCCGATTGATGCAAGGAATCCTACTATCAGCGCACCAAAGACTAGCTGAATCTCTCCTGGTGCGACCCGAAGCGCATCGACATGTACGCTGCTCCATTCCAAGATGGAGCTTGCGCTGAACGATGTGGCGAGATGTCCAAGGAACAAGCCAAGCAAGGCGCCAATCCCCGTTAGGAACAAGCCTTCTCCGATTAAGATCGTCCATACATACAACCGCGACTTGCCAATAAGCCGCATAAGGCCGACGTCTTTCTTGCGCTCTGTCACGACGGATGTGAGCGATAGCAAGAGGGTGATTGCGGCCAGCAGAACACAGAGGAGCGATACGAACTGCACGAGCTCCGTTCCGCGATCCACTACATTGATGACATCCGCTACGGCTTTGCTCGTATATACCGCCTGCACATCGGCACGCTGATTGAATTTGTTTTTTATTGTTTGTGCCCCAAGCAGGGACTTCGGTTGTACGAGAATGGCTGTAATCATCTTATCTTCTTCGTGTGTAATGCCATGTACATGCCAGGCGTAATCGAGTGTCGTAAAGACAGCGCGATCGTCCGCTGTTCCGAGTGTAGGAAGAATGCCGACGATTCGATATTCGAAGTGCTCATGATCATGATGCGATTCGTCGGACTCATTGGAATGCTCTGATCCTGCTTCTTCCGCTGCTTCTGCTTGCTGTTCAGAGTGTGTTTCTTGATGCTGATCATTAGAAGATGCCTCCGAACCTGAATCTGAACCCGATTTCTCATTAGTAGGGTTGTCAAAGGAATGACTGCCACTATTCACAAGGCCATGATTGCCGTGGAATGTATCGCCAACACGCAGACCAAGCTGACTCGCCACATGCGAGCCGATGACGGCTTCCCCAGTCTTCGCATACATGCCGCCAGCCTTCATCGTTTGATCTCCGTAGCGCGTATAAAAGTAGGCTGCATCCATGCCGACGATTGGATATCCCTGATAGGAATCGCCAGCTGTCATCGCATACGCATGAGCAACCTCTGATTCCTTCAGCACCTCATGCAGAACCTGTTGAGGGATGTTCTGGGTAGGAGTGCCGATCGATAGTAGGTATTCAGCACAAGCTGCGTGGAGCTTCCTTTGGAACCGAGTGTTAATTCAAAGGGGCCATAGCCCTTCTCAGCACCGTGCTCGATTCCCGCACGAACCTGAAGGAGTACGAGCAGAAGCGCGATGGTAATCGCAATCGATACAATGGTAAGGAGGGAGAGCGTCTTCCGATGCATCATGTTGCGCCACAGTAGTTGGAACACGCTCATGTTGCTGCTCCCTCCATAAGCTGCATGCTGTTCATACTGCTCTTTTCAGCCGGATAAGGATGTACAGCAAGCCGGTTAATGGCGGAGATATGAAGCTGCTTCGGGTACTGTGAAGCCAAGTGCTGGTCATGGGTGACTGTCAGCAAGGTTGAACCTTCCTCCTGTGCCAGTTGGAGAAGGAGATTCATCGTATATTGTGCCGTATCGTAATCGAGACTTCCGGTTGGCTCATCCGCTAGGAGAAGGGAAGGGCGATTAATCAGGGCACGAATGATCGCAACCCGCTGCTGTTGACCTCTCGACAGCTGCCCTGGAAGGTGATTCATACGATCCTGCAAGCCGACCCGCTCGAACCATTGCAGAATATGCGAATGCCGTGCCCGTCCATGCAAGCTGCCATCGTAGACCAGCTCAATATTTTGCTTCGCAGATAGGGAAGAGATGAGATGGAAGTCCTGAAAAATAATGCCCACATTCTTCGCGCGAAAGTGGTCGCGTTCCAGCTCTGTCATCTGGTGCAGAGGTTCATTGCCGACCTTACAGGTTCCTTCATCTGGAGCGAGTACGCCGCACAGCAGGTACAACAAAGTGCTCTTGCCGCTGCCGCTAGGGCCAAGCAGCGCAATTCGATCTCCTTGTGCAACATGCCAATGTGGAATATCGAGAATGGGGAGAAGCTGCTGTTGATTCCGATAGGACTTGCGAACCTGATGAAGATGTATCATTGAATCACCTCATTTAGTAAGGAAAAGGCAGGATGACACAGTCACCCCACCCGTTCTCATTCGAATCGATTTGATTATTTTAAAATGATGCGCTCAGACAAGGAATCCCACTTCAATGCTTTGCCAGTCAGCTTACTGAATGCGTCAAGATCCACATAGAGGACATTGCGATCCAATTCTGCTGGAATCGAAACCGCTTTGCCGTTCAATGTAACGGAAGATCCGTCTTGAACCTTCAATGTCGCCTTGTCTTTCGTAAATGTAGTCGTTTTCGATGCGCTATCATTCGTTACTTTAATTTGCAATGCTTGTGCCAGCTTCAGGGCAGGGAAGAGAACCTTGCCGTCACGGCTTACCTTGAATTTCGGATACAAGTGCTTGCTTTGCAGCTCGGCAGTTGCTTTCTTCAGATCCAAGCCTTGCACTTTCGCGATGCTTGTTGCAATTGCTGTGTTATCAATTTGACCTTGTACATATTCCGTAATTGGACCATACGCCCATACGCCTACATCTACCGCAGAGTGGCCATGTCCAGACCAGCCCACCAAGTAGCGCTTCGCCATCACCTGATTGAATGCGCCTTCTTGCTTATAGGAGGAACCGTCGCCTTGCATGATGTATTGAGCTTCTTCATCGGTGATATCTGTGAAGCCTGTATGCTTCTTGATTAACGCCTTCACTTCGTCAGTGGATGCAGCTTTTGCAAGCTGTGGCCCAAGAAGCTCGGAGGAGATTTTTTGCTTGTCCCACGTATCTACATTCAATTCATAGATGTTGTCACGGGACAGGGATAAGCCGCCTGTCTCATGATCGGCTGTAATTACGATGGAAGTGTTGCCATCCTTCTTCGCGAAATCAAGAGCAACCTTCACTGCTGCATCGAAATCAAGCGTCTCTTGAATCATAGCGCCCAGGTCATTTGCGTGGCCTGCATGGTCGATACGTCCGCCCTCAATCATCATCGTGAAGCCTTTTGGATTCGTAGAGAGAGACTTGATTGCTGCAGACGTCATGTCTGCAAGGCTTGGAGTCTCAGGCTTGCGATCAAGCATGTAGTCCACATGGGAATCGTGGAAGAGGCCAAGAACCTTGCCGTTTTTCGAAGTTAACGATTGCAGACCCTTTTTGTCGTATACAACTTTATAGCCTTTTTTCTCGAAATCAGGAATGATTGTCTTATCTTCGCGCTTGCCTTTCTCCTGCTTGCTTACGAATTGACGCTTGCCGCCTCCGAGCAGAACGTCAACTGAACCTGACTCTAAATATTGGGATGCGATGGCATTTTCATTGTCGCGATTGCGAACATGGGATGCATATACCGCAGGTGTCGCATGTGTAATACGAGCTGTCGTTACAAGACCAGTTGATTTGCCAACAGCCTTGGAAGCTTCGATTACGGAAGCAAATGGCTTCGAGATATCTTCATTTGATACGCTGATTGCAGCGTTGTATGTTTTGTTGCCTGTTGCAAATGCAGTACCTGCAGATGCAGAGTCTGTTACTTCACCGGATACGATCGTATCTCCGTCTTCGCCCTTGTCAGCGAAGGTTGTTGCTTGGCCCACATACAAGCTGTCCATATATAAGGATGGGCGCTTCAGCTTGTTCTTGGAGTAGATTCGTGCGGCAGATACTTGAGCAGGTCCCATGCCGTCACCGATAAGGACGATGAGATTTTTTGAAGTGGGCTGTGGTTTCGCTGCGCTCTTAGCGAGTACTGCATCGGATTGCATAGCTCCCAATGGCAGCATGAGAAGCGCCAGAGTCGTCACCAGCGACTTGCGTAACATTTTATTCAACCGAAATCCCTCCAACCAAGTATGTAATTTACATGTTTATTGTAGTCAAGGATTGTTAGCGGTTGTGTAAATAAATGTAATAGGAGAATCAAATAGACTTGTATATTTTGTAAATCACCCTTATTGCGATCTTTGATACGCCTATGTCCGGCCTGAATAGCAGTAGGTTATAAGATTCGCTTTTATGAGTAGATTTAGCAAATGAAATGCTGCATGTGTCGGTATGGGCAGCTAGTTGTGAGTAATCGAATAGAAATGGGACGTAAGACCTGTAATGATAATCAGGTAGTCCATTGATTGTTTATCGTATAATACCTATACTTGGTAATGATTTGGTAAAAAAAGCGGAAGGAGAACGACATCATGGAGCGCTTTATAGATCCCCTTGGCCTTCCTTTTGGATTTTATGCGATATTGCGTCGGAATGAGCAGGTTGCCGTGAAGTGCCCGAAATGCACTGGCTTGGCCTACATCTCTAAAGAGGAGCAGGGAGTCGTAGTGAACTGCACGGCATGCTTCCATCAAGAGAAGGAACCGGAAGCTTATAGGTATACAGCCAGCGGAATGTGCACGGTGTGCGAGAGATGGTTCAATGAAGAGGTTACCGATCACAAGCAGCAGAGACATAAGGCAGTGCATATCGCATGCCCGCATTGCTCAGCTGTGAATCAAGTGCCTATACGTAAGATTGCGGCCTATTCAGGCTGCTACTTGGATTTTCGAAATGAACGGGACCCGATCTTTCAATTGGAGCTGTACTACTTGGATTATTTCCGTGGGAAGCCTGTATGGGCGGCCAACCGAGAGCATCTGAATTATTTGATCAGCTACATATCGGCAGAACTGCGTGAGAAGCCAGCTGCTGTCATCAAGCGCACGGCTTCACACTCGCTGCCCAAATATATGAAAGAAGCGAAGAACCGAGAAGCTATCGTGAAGCTGCTTCATAAGCTGCAGCGTATAGATATGTAATTGGATAAGGAGGCATCATGAGCAAACTCAAGCTTAAATTGGCCATTGCGCTAGTCATTATTGTTATTCTGAGCATTCCTGCTTACTTTATTGGCCGTACATATGGTGTGTTCCAAGGCGAGGTCGTCTTAAGCAAGTATGCGTTAGCGATTGAGAAGGACGGCAAAAGGTATAATGCATGGCCTCTTCTTAACTATAATTCCGCAATGGATAAGAAGGGAGAAGAGCGGCAGTTCTATTATCGGGTAGATACGGGAGATTTGGATGAATTGTTTATGCTGGCTTATGGCCAATATGAGGTGAATTCCTCTGAGGAGAACCCCTTTTTAGATGGCAAAATTCAGTATGATAACAAGCGTGTACATGCGTATATCAAAACAGTTCCGAAGTTTGAAAATGCCAATGACTACACAAATATGTATGAATTTTTCGATGACAAAGGAAATCATGTATATACCTATGATCCGTCCGCTCCCATGGACACGGATTATGTGAAGGATATTATTCATGCTGGCATGTCGCGGACATCGGTAGGTGGGGGAACTACGGAGGCCGTCGATCGTTACATGAATGTGACGAAGTTGTTCAAGGACAAATTAGATATTACGATAAAGCTAAAAGTTGACGATGACAATCGTATTGTAACGATCGTGATGACACGAGACAGGGTGTGATGATAGTGACGAATCAGAATGAATGCAGACAAGGACCTGCTTATTTGGACGGCATTGCAATCCCAGAGAAGCCTGCGGCATGGCACGAGGTAGAATGGACAGGAAGGCTGGCTATTGATAGTGGAGCGAAGAAGTTCCATATTTTTTATTATGGGGAGCTTATCGATGATCTGATCGCGTCGACGGACTTTGCACCACCGCTCATTCTTGCTGAAGATCCAGCAACAGGGAAGCGCTATGTGCTGTTCGATGGATGCAAGCATGGATATGATGCGATGCTGTGCGATACGTTCACTACAGAGCAGCATAATGATCGGAAGCCGCTGCTTCCCTATGTAGATGGGGACGGAGAGGATGTATTCGAAGTATTCGTAACCGTCTATTACAATGTCGACTGGGACGACGAATTCGAAGAAGAAGTGGATGAGGACGGGAAGCTGGAGCTGATAAGCGGGGAGAAGTGCGACTTCGATGAAGCGAAGCGCAATGGATACGACGCGATCAGTATCGCAATCGTGAACTCGCGCGGACGCAAGACGGAAATTGCCCAAGAAGAGCTGGCCTAGCCAGGATAAGTAGAGAGTAGCGGCCTATGAAAAAATCAACGGTTTGTGTACTGCTGGCATTCCTTTTCACAGTGGGGGTACTGGTCGGTGGGGGAAGTTATTATTTGCTGCTGCAGCCCTCCGTTCAGGATATGTTTTTGACTCGGCCGTTCATGATCGTGTTGTTTATCGGCTGCGTTATCGGGATCGTGGCACTGGTCGGGAGTATGGTGAAAAGGCTTCTAGGTTCAGAGTTGTTTATGTTGTTTTTAATCGGGATTGTGCTGGGATTCGCAGGGATCTGGATTTGGGTGATGACGGGCATGCCGACGTAATTCGCTAGGATGAACCATGGTCTAGTACATGCATATACGTGAGTATGAACAAATAGGTTAGTAAAAAATGGAGATAACCTTCTGTGCAACCTTTCGATCGAGTGTCCCGTCTGAGTGTGTGAATCAGCTGAGATATCATTGCGCAATGCGTCACCACACAACGAACCATTCGAGAGGAAGTAGACACCTATGAAGAAGACAACCATTGCAACTACCGTAGCATTAGCTCTTGGATTGATGGGTGCACAAGCGTATGCAGCCCCGGCGACACAACCAGTCGACACGAAGGTTGTTACAACCAACATGGAAGTGAAAGACTTGGGCACGAATTTCTACGACAAATATGTGAAGCAGTTCGTATATAACGAGAAGGGCGACATTGTAGGTACAACACGTGGCGCTTCTCTGGATAAAAAATGGGTACATAACGTCAGCGCTCAACAATCGGTAACTATTAACGGCAAAAAGGTATCCAGCCAAGTGAAGGTAGACGGCGATCATATTCTCGTACCTTTCCGTACGGTAACAGAAGGACTGGGCTATAAGCTGGATTGGAATAACAAAGACAAATCAATCACTGCGGTTAAGGGAGACCAGAAGGTTACGGCCGTGTTGAACAAGGATGAGTATGGGCAAGCGAAGGATGTTCTTCATCTGGGAAAAGCCGCATTGCTTAAGGATAAGCAAATCTTTGTTCCACTGCAATTTGTAACGGATGTGCTGCATGCAGGTGTGACGATGGATGGCAATGGGCATATTGATATCCTTCAAATTGACCAAGTTCCGCAAGACTCCTTCGGCGGTATGCATTGGGTACTCGTCGTGAATGGCGAAGGACTTGGCGTAGATAAGAAGGATATATACACAACCGAACATAACGTCATGGTACCTGTTGAAGAAATCGGCAAAGCACTCGGTTACAAGCTAGAGAAGAACGAGAAGACAGGCGCATACGAGTTCACACGCGCTGCCAAGTGGATTGCATTGAAGGAAGGCGACACGAAAGCCTCTGTAGGCAAAATGCTCGTTGAACTGAAGGAAGCAGCAGCCGTGAAGAACGGCAAGCTGTACATGCCAGTTGACTCCCTTGGCGACGTCTTCGGCGTGAAGTTCGGCATCGACCCGACTGGCGTAATCGGTATTAGTGAAGGAACGGAAGGGAAAGAAGATCCAAACC
>NZ_JMDX01000085.1:0-22845 GCF_000935845.1 Paenibacillus sp. E194 | reverse complement strand
ATTCATTAAAAACACAATATTTAAGACAATAGCTATGATCTATTGTCTTAGATCCATAATTCCCTATTGCTGCAATCCATTCAATGTGGTGCGTACAGGTTGGGAGAAGTTGTTCCCACTTGCTTGATCCCAGTTGATGGACCAGGTCATGACTCCCCGGAAGTCGCGATAGCCTGAGGGTTTGATCAATTGATAGGTCCCTCCGTATGACGTTCCCTTGACGAGATACTGCAATGCCTTATCGATATTTGCAGGTGACGTATAACCGCCGCCTGCTGCAGCTGGAGCAGCTGGCAAGCCGATGGCGATTTGGTCTTCACGCAATGCTGGGAAGCGGTTGGATGCGTTGCCATTGACCGGGAAGCCTTGCAGTAGCATTTCAGCCATAGCTACTTGGAAATCCGCTGTGCCCTGACTATAGGAACGTCCATCCAGTGCGGTTATGGAGCCTGTATTGTAATGTTGAACATGAAGGATGTTCAAGCGATCTTTAAACGCATAAATTACAGGCAGATAAGCTCCCCATGGGCCACCGTATGCAACCATGCCACCCTGTACATATGCAGTTTCTGGCGCCATAGTTAGCATGAAGTCTGAGGATTTTCCCTGTAGAATCGTACGGATTGCGCTAATGAGATTAATAATCTTCGGTGTCGTTGGATTTTTAAAGTCGGTATCGGCACCAGTCAAGGCAAGCGAGCTTCCTTCCAAATCAATGTCGATTCCGTTGAATCCATATTCTTGAATGAGATCATTCATAGAACGTACGAAGCTATCTCTAGCTGTGGTAGAGGTGAGTTCGACGGTTCCATTGGCCCCACCAATCGAAATAAGCACTTTTTTGCCTTGGGATTGAAGTAAAGCGATATCAGCCTTGAATTGTTCCTTCGTTGCGTTGTAAGGAGTGAAGGCCATCGTTACTCGATCGCCGATTGGCTCAGCGAATGCAACCTGGATGATATCGTAGCGTGGAGATATATCCTTTAAGCGGATATTGGTCGATCCGTTATCGAAGTTATGCCAGTAGCCGATTAATTGTTTTGAGCCGCTGCCAATCGGAACTTGAGGGGTATCAGCAGTAAGAATGTTGCTGTCCGCAGATCGATTGCCAGCAGCGTCGTAGGCACGAACGAGAATCGTGTAAGAGGTGGCTGCAGTGAGCCCAGTCAGTGTGTAGGTTGTGTTAGATGTTGAAGCGGCGTTGGTTCCGTTAAGGAGAACATCATATCCGGCGACGCCAATATTGTCGGTCGATGCATTCCACGAGAGGGTTAAACTGGTTGGTGTAGCAGACAACAGTTGTAATCCTGTTGGGGCAGTTGGGGGTTCTGTATCCACAGGGGCCGTATTCGTACGGACGGCCAGACTGTTGCTCTCTTCTGAACGGTTACCAGCAGCGTCGAGGGCTTTGACACTAAATGAGTAGGCTGTGTCTGGGGCAAGTCCTTTGGCGGTGTACGATGTGGTATTTGTAGTGCTTGCAAGTTGTGAGCCCTTATACACTTCGTAAGATACTACGCCCACATTATCCGTAGCTGGGTTCCAGGCTAATACGACTTCAGTAATGCCAATTGAAGATGCGCGCAGATTGGTTGGGGCTGTAGGAGGTGTCGTGTCGACAGGATCATCTGCTGACAGCTTCCATAAAGCGGGGACATTCGATGGTTCCCAGCCGGTAAGTGAAGTATGCGGCTGAATGCAAGCATAAGTCTTACCGCCATAGGAGACGAGATCCCCGGTTTTGTAGGCGGTATTCGGTGACCATGGAGCTGCTGCCCCTAAGACAGTGGCAGGGAAGAGTGACAACAAAAGGATAAAGACGAGAGCAAGGGCTGAAAATGATTTTGGAAGCGGATTCATTGACAGGCGTAAGGAACTTCGTTTCATATGATTGCCTCCTTCGTTCAAATATAAGGTTATGGACGAATGGGCCTGACAAGGAAGTCGTCATAGGTGGATTTCGGATTCATCGTCCTGCTCGCTCAACCTGTTTGTCGTCCAGGGACGGGAATCGGGATAAATATCATACACCTCCTTATCGATAGGTAGCTTGGAATATTCGTGGAGATAGGGAGATTTTCCTGCATCCCTTCAACAAATATGGAAAAAAATCATGGAATATGCCAAGGTTGCGCTTGCGAAATAAGGAACGTTGAAAAAAGCTAGTTTTTCCTATACGATGAATATAAAGAGATACGGCATTATTGGCATCATAACAGGACGTAATCGATTGTGAGCAATGCCGGAGACGAAGGAGTGAAAGACGATGGCCAAAAAGGTAAAGGTCTCCGAAATGGTGGAACAGTTCCACCTGGAGGTGCTGGCTGGCGATACGGGCTTGAAGCGAACGATTACTGTTGATGATTTGCATCGCCCAGGCCTCGAGATGGCCGGATATTTCGAATATCACCCGAAGGAGCGAGTACAGCTTCTTGGTAAGACTGAGCTTGCCTTCTTCGAAATGCTCTCCCCCGAGACGAAGCGAGAGCGTATGCAATTGTTCTGCTCGGAAGAGATGCCTTGCATCATCGTAACAAGAGGACTCGATGTTCCGCAGGAAATTCTCGACGTATGTCAGGAGCAGGGAGTGCCTCTACTGCGCTCGCGCATCGCAACAACGATTCTATCGAGCCGCATTACGAGCTTCCTTGAGAAAAAGCTGGCACCAACAGCTACCATTCATGGTGTATTGGTCGATGTATACGGTGTTGGTATGCTAATTACTGGCGGCAGCGGGATTGGTAAGAGTGAGACTGCCTTAGAGCTGGTTAAACGCGGACATCGTCTAGTAGCGGATGACGCGGTAGAGATCCGTCAAACTTCTGACAATGTATTGCACGGTTCGGCACCAGAGCTGATCCGCCATCTGCTTGAAATTCGCGGTATCGGCATCATCAACGTGATGACGTTGTTCGGGGCAGGTGCCATTCGGAACAATAAGCGAATCAGCGTGGTAATTTCTCTAGAGAATTGGCAGCAAGATAAGCAATATGATCGTCTTGGCATTGATGAAGAGACAACGAGAATTATTGATACGGATGTACCTCTCGTTACCGTACCGGTTCGCCCAGGTCGGAACTTGGCCGTTATTATTGAAGTAGCAGCCATGAACTATCGCCTCAAGCGTATGGGTTACAATGCGGCATTGCAGTTTACGAACAAGCTGACGGAAACGATTGCCGAGGATATGGACGATTTCGATTGATCATCAGTGTAGCCTAATATAATGAAGGAGTGTAGAGCATGGCAACGATGCTGCTAGACCCGATAGCTATTCAGCTCGGGCCTTTGAAAGTGCATTGGTACGGGATTATTCTTGGTACCGCTGCACTGGTTGGTCTGCTGCTTGCGATTCGGGAAGGGAAGAGATTTGGCATATCCCAAGATTTCTTTATGGATCTGGTATTGTTCGGTGTACCCTCCGCATTGATCGGGGCACGCGCGTATTATGTCGCGTTCAAGTGGGATGAGTATAAGGACAATTGGGTTGATGTCTTTAAAATATGGAACGGGGGTATTGCCATCTACGGTGCCCTCATAGGTGCAGTCATCTGCGCGCTCATCTATGTCCGTAAAAAAGGATATACATTTTGGCGGATTGCAGATATTTGTGCGCCAGGGCTCCTTATCGGACAAGCGATTGGACGGTGGGGGAACTATGTGAATCAGGAAGCATATGGCGGGCCGGTTGAGGAATCGTTTTTGCGCAATAGCTTGCACCTCCCTGATTTTATTGTGAATCAAATGAACGTCCAAGGCATATTCCATCACCCAACCTTTCTGTACGAGTCTCTGTGGAGCTTCATAGGAGTGTTGCTATTATTCGGCTTGCGCCGTCTGCGCGGTGTTCGTAGTGGTGAAGTATTCATCAGCTACCTCATTTGGTATTCCATCGGCCGATTCTTTATCGAAGGCCTTCGCACGGATAGCTTGGCTTACCAAGGTTCAGACTGGGTAGTGTCGCTAATTGATGGACTGTGGTCGCCAATGACGGTCGTATTCGAGCCAGGCTTCCTTGATCCTGCGTATGGAAATGTACGTATCTCGCAGCTGCTAGCGATCTTCTTGATTGTGGCCGGTGTAATTATGATTATTATTCGTCGTATGACTGGTGCCGCGCGAGTTCCTTATCATGCCCCGATTGTGTCTACCCTTCGTACGGAGGCTGCTTCTGGTAGCACGGAAAAAGCAGTGACTGCACAGGTGGATAAGGCTGAAGAGAATGTACATGAGGCAGGAGCATCTGCGGAAGAGCATTCAGACAATGCACAATCGGAAACTGTGAAAACCGAAACTGCACAAACCGAAGCTGTGCAGGAATCATCAGACATTGATGATGCGAATGAAGCGAAAGATAACCAACAACAAGATCATAGCGAGAGCAAGAAGGAGTAATTAATGAAAATGATACGAACGGTACTGTTTGACTTAGACGGCACGATTATCGACACGAACGAGCTGATTATCGAGACATTTCTCCACATTCTACGAGACAAGACGCCGTCACCGTTCACTCGTGAACATATTATCCCGAGTATGGGATTAACGCTTGAGGAGCAGATTCGAATTTTTACAGGGCAGGATCAGGTGGATGAACTGGTAGCAGCGTATCGTGAATACAATGTAGCACGCCATGATGAGCTTGTTCGTGAGTTTCCTTATGTGAAGGAAGTGATGGCGGACTTGCATGCATCAGGCATTCAGCTTGGTGTCGTGACGACTAAAATGCGGGCGACAACGGAGCGGGCGCTGCGTATGTTCGGACTCATCGATTACTTAAGCACGATCGTTACTGTACAAGATGTCAATCATCCGAAGCCGCATCCTGAACCGGTGCTTCGTGCCGTTGAAGCATTGCAGGCAAATCCAGCAGAGACGATTATGGTTGGTGACAGTCCGGCTGATATTCTATCTGCGAACGCTGCCGGCGTAATATCATGCGGCGTAGCTTGGTCGCTGAAGGGAGAAGCTGTCCTTCGCCAATACGAGCCACGCCATATTATTCATGACATGCGGGATCTGTACGCATTGGTCGGATTGGAGCGGAAATAGAAGTGAGAGATGTGGAGCGGCATCCTGTCGAAGGGCCGAACAGTCTATGGCAAATCTACCGAACCGTCAGTCCTTGGAAGGGAATGTGGAATTTCATTTGCATTCAGCTTGCACGATACAGCCCCTCCTTGCGTTTGAAGTTGTGGATTTATCGCAAGCTGCTGCGCATGAAGGTAGGTGAATGCACAGCCTTCGGTCTGATGGCGATGGTGGATGTCTTTTTCCCTGAACGAATCGAGATTGGGGACAATACGATAATCGGCTATAATTCCACGATCTTGGCACATGAGTATTTGACACACGAATATCGGCTTGGAACGGTTCGAATCGGCAGTCATGTGATGATTGGAGCTAATAGTACGATCTTGCCGGGTGTCACGATTGGGGATCACGCTGTTGTCGCGGCGGGAACGGTCGTGCACAAAGACGTATTGCCTGGTCAAATGGTTGGTGGAAATCCTATGCGGGTTATTCGGGGAGCAGCTCCCATGATAGAAGCATCCTCACAATAGAAGGATAAGCTGAGAAGTGGTAGGAAAGGGGCTCCCCACCTGCCACTTTTTTTGGTATTTACAAACAATTTGAATATAGAAACAAAAATGACAACACTTGCGAAGTATGTTAGATTAAAATAAATGTAATGTTACTGGAAGAAGAGGGAAGTTCGACATGCGAAAGAAACGCACTGTAGGTGTCATATTGCTCATAGCTCTTCTAAGCAGCACGTTGTTCTTGAATACGGATGGGGTACAGGCGCTATCTCATCGTATTGTATGGGACGGGTACAACGGTTCGGAAGAGCAGGCACTATTAATGGGGAATGAATGGTATGTCCCAGCCGACGCCCTGAAGAATGCCTTCGGTATTCAAGTGCGTACGACAGACAAGCAATTAGACTTGGCTCCAACGGATAATCTGAACTCGCAGTGGGTGTATACACCAACCCATTATCGTGATGAAGTGGTGACACTGATGTACCACAATGTTCAGAAGAATCCGGATAACGTCACATTTATTTCACCAAATCAGTTGGAAGAGCAGATTCAAGCCTTACTCCATAATAACTATCATTTCATTTCCATGGATCAGTACATGAACTTTATGCTTCATGGAGGGTCGGTTCCACCGAATGCAGTCTTGATGACCTTCGACGATGGGTACGAATCCTTCTATACAGAAGTGTACCCGATTATGCAGAAGTACCATATACCTGCGACGAACTTCGTCATTGTTTCTACGATAGACAATCGCAAGAGTGCCGGACGACCTAAGCTGACATGGGAACAGATGCGTGAGATGAAGCGAAATGGAATGAGCTTCTTCAGCCATACGTACAATTCGCATGTATATACGGTGGTTAATGAGCAGGGTTCCTTGAGACCGATGTTGTCCAAGCCAGAATACTTGAAGAAGCTGCATCGCAAGGAGACACGCACGGAATTTACAGCGAAGGTTAAAAAGGATCTTAAGCGAGCTGAAGATCGCTTAAAGCAGATGCTTGGCAATACGTATAGTGTGGTTGCTTTCCCGTACGGGGCGTATAACAAGGATGTATTGGAAGTGTGCAAGCAGCTAGGTATTCATGTTACCTTCACGGTGAAGCCAGGTATCAATCAACGGACGACAGCAAATGGATTCCGCATAAATGCAGGCAATCAGAAAATTCGAACATCAGAATTATTAGAACGCATGGGGAACAAGGGGAAAAATGTGCAGCTTGGGCGCGCAAAGACTTCCTATACAGTAAGTTGGGATCAAGCACCCATATATTCCGAGCTTACTCCGGTTAAAAAAAAGGAAATTTGGTACCTGCCACTGCACCAACTTCATCAACTATTCGGTATAAAATACGAAATTGACGACGTTCAACAAATTGTGAGGTTGTTTCCCGGGAAATAACCTCGAACGTTGTCATACGATAAACTTATAATTTGCCGAGTTACCTCTTAGATTCGACACCCTTGATTTCTCGGTATGGGGAGAATAGATGACATGAGCAATAAGTCGAGCATTTCATCTTTATCAATATATAGAGCTTTCGCGATGATGGCAGTTCTGTGCATCCATGCTACATCGCAGACGATTAAGGCGACACAGACAACCGATTCATTTGTTGTCTATAATTTTTTAAATGTGTTCAGCAAATTTGCTGTTCCTGCTTTTTTGCTGCTGACAAGCTTCGTCATGTTTTATAATTATTGTGACAAAGGATTAACCTCATGGAGCTCCTTAAAGGATTTCTACACTAAACGATTAAAACTAATTCTTCTTCCTTATGTAATCTGTTCTACTTGCTATTTTTTGTTGAATCATTGGCTTGCCTATCGCAGTCGTGGTCTGGGAGATACCTTACAGGCCTATGTTGTCAGCTTAATTAAAGGAACAGCATACACACATCTATACTATGTCATTATTCTAATTCAATTTTATTTGATATTTCCAGTTATATTGTACTTCTTTCGCTCAGTAAAATCAGCGATATGGGCCATTCCTATTGGAATTGCCCTACATTGGGGCTTTGTCATTTGGAACAAGCTAGACCTGCATATTGTATACAAGGGGAGCCTGCTTGTGTCCTACTCGATCTATATCATGGTAGGGGCGTTCATCGGTGTGTATTGGAACCGCATACAAGGTTGGTTCAATGCACTAACCCCTGAAGGCAGCAGACGTGATCGCTGGATTACAGCGGTGGTGTGGCTCGTGTGGATTGCGGCTTCACTTGGCCATGTTCAGCTATGGTATGCAACTTATAAATATGGTATGCGCTTCAATACGTTATGGTATGAGGCAGCTTGGAATGCCCACGCTTTACTGTCGTGCGTCGTACTCATTCAATTATCTCAATACATTGAACGCAGATTTCCTGAGAGATTCGTGAAGTTAATGACTAGATTCGGAGATGTCTCATTCGGCATTTATCTGATTCATCCCGTGATCTTATATCTCTATCGTAAGATTCCGCTGGCAGGCGGGGACTCAATTAGTTATGCGCTATATATTGGTGGAGGATTCCTGTGTGCGTTCCTCCTGTCTTGGGCAATTGTAGAATTGTGTCACCGCTATATTCCGTTCAGTTGGATGTTCTTTGGGGCGGTACCGAAGAAAAGAAGCGGGAGTGTACAGAGTCAGAACCAACCAACACAGACGACAGTGCATCCTCCCAATTAGGTTATCACAATACACGCAAAGGCAAAGGTCTATCCTCATGAAGTTGGATCGTATAACGAACCCCACAAAGTGAATGGAGGGATGCAATAGTGGCACGGAAAGAACGGATTTCGACTCTTTCTATCGTGCGCGCACTTGCCATGCTTGGTGTTATCAGTGTTCATGCTACTTCGGAGACCGCAGCGATAATGAAGACATCAAGCTTATTTTACGGGTATACCTTTTTCAACATCTTTTTCAAGTACGGTACACCAACATTTATTTTACTTAGCAGCTTGGTGCTCTTCTATAACTATGGTGGTGTAGATAAGCTGCAGCCTCAGGTGCTGGGGAAGTTCTATAAGAACCGATTTCGCTATGTATTCATACCTTATCTAATCTGCTCGGTCTTCTATTTTATGCTTGTGCAGGTAACTTGGTATCCAGATCGTTCGTGGAGTGAAGCAGTGCCTGTCTTCGTTACGAAGCTATTAACAGGAACTGCTTATACGCACTTGTATTTTGTATTTATTAGTATACAGTTCTACTTATTGTTCCCGTTACTGCTATTGCTATTTTGCTCCCGGCGAGTTGTCGCTTGGGCCATCCCACTCGGCTTGGCCTTGCAATGGGGGTATGTATTATGGAACAAATATGGCGTGCAAATTCCGGCAAAAGGGAGTATTTCGCTGTCATACATAAGCTTTTATTTCGCAGGTGCTTACTTAGGGGTTAACTTCCATAAAGTACGTCCTTGGCTTGATTCTTTGGGACGAGTCTGCTTGGTACGCTATAAGCTGATAACAGGTTCGATCTGGTTGTTATGGCTTGGATTGGCGCTGTTGCATGTACAGATATGGTATTGGACACGCTCCACAGGCAAAGAGATGAACTCACTTATTTATGAACTGCTCTGGAACGGACATACGTTGTTATCTGCAATTGTAATCATCCAATTTGCCTTCTATCTGGAACGCCGTCTACCAGAGCTCGGAAGAAGACTACTGTCTCAGCTTGGGGATCTATCCTTTGGCATTTACCTCATTCATCCCGCATTCCTTGCTTTGTATCGACAGTTTCCATGGCATAAGGGGAGCGCATCGCTATATCCATTATTCATCTTCGGTGGTTATGTGTTCGCCCTCGGGATGTCATGGATCATCGTGTATGGGGCACTTCGATTTATACCGGGCGCTTCATTTGGATTAGGAGCCCCGCCGCGCGATTGGATGCCGAATCGGAAGAATCCAGCCGTAGCAGTTGAAATGATTAGGAGTACGACTGCTTCTTAACGGTAGCGGAAGAGCAGAAGAAAATGTATACATCTTCTACACCCAAGGGACACCCTGTATTCTTGCAGCTTGCAAGGATAGAGGGTGTTCCTTTTCTTTTGTGCAGGAAGCTCGAGCTGAGGATTGTAGGGGAGGAAAGAAATGAAGGGAATTGCGTTGAAAATGGATTGACGATGAGAACGTTACGTGATAATATTACCAGTAAATTTCTTTGGTTTGCTAACAAGGTAACATGTTAATATATTAACTCACTAAAGCATTTAATTCCGAGGTGACGCAATGACAAAGCCGAGAATGTTCGAGAAGCCTTCGGGTGTTCGTGATTATTTGCCAGAAGCTGTGCGCCGGTTGCGTGCAGTAGAAGGTAAAGCACTTTGCACAATGGATAGCTGGGGCTATATGCAAATTATTACACCGACAATGGAATATTACGAAACGGTAGGTACGGCGAGCTCTACCTCTGATCACAAGCTATTCAAGTTGTTAAATCAACGCGGCACAACAATGGTACTTCGTTCTGATATGACTGCACCAATAGCGCGAGTTGTGGCATCCTTGCTCGGCAAGGAACCGTACCCTATTCGATTGTCTTACCATGCGAATGTGTTCCGCTCAATGGAGGAGGAAGCAGGACGTGAAGCTGAATTCTACCAGACAGGAGCAGAGATGATTGGGGATGGGTCTCCTGATGCTGATGCTGAGGTAATAGCACTGTCGATTGCTTGCTTAGAAGCAACGGGGATTGAACGGTTTAAGGTCGCACTAGGACATCATGGCTTTTTGGAAGGGCTGCTCGAATATGCACTCCCTCAGCAGGAAGAGGTACAGACACAATTGAAGCTGCGCCTAGTGCAACGGGATGTAGTTGGTTATCGAGAGCTCATTCATAACTTGCCTATAGATCAAGAGCATCGAGGCTGCCTGGAGCAAGTGCTGCATTTGCGAGGGGGCCGAGATGTACTGAAGTCAGCTTGCGGTATAGCTGATGTGCCAGCAATGATGGAATCCATCCATCATTTAGAGAAAGTGTGGGATGTGCTGGAAGCCTACGGGGTGGAAGAGCATATTTTATTGGATTTAACGATGCTAGGTGACTTTTCCTACTATACAGGTACGATATTCGAAGGTTATGCGGCGGATACTGGATTTCCTGTCTTAAACGGAGGACGATATGATAATTTGCTGCAGCAGTTCGGTCGATCGGCTCCCGCAACTGGCTTCGCCCTTCAGACGACCCGTATTGTAGATGCTTTGTCCATTAGTAGAGATGCAGCAGATGAAGATATAGCGGTACTCACTATTCAATATGATGAGCTTCACCGTCAGGAGGCATTCCGGGAAGCGGCACGTCTGCGGAAGGAAGGCAAGAAAGTGGTAACGCAATATATCGATTCTGCAGGTGAGAAACGATTGGATGGAATTGTTGAGGCGAAGGTGCAGCCCGATACATGTGGCGATCGAGGAAGCAAGGTGCTTGCCTTCACGAATCGTGCTTGACGACGAAGGAGGAACGACTTATGCAAGATTGGCTTAAGGTTGCAATGCCTAAGGGCCGCATTTACAAGCAGGCATCTGCCTTGTTCCGTCAAGCTGGACTCTATGTTCCAGAGGATGAGGATGATTCGCGCAAGTTGATTATAGATGTGCCGGAAGCGAGCATGCAGTTCATTATGGCGAAGCCTGTAGATGTCCCGACTTATGTAGAGTATGGAGCGGCCGATATCGGCATCGTTGGCAAAGACGTATTAATGGAGGAAAACAAGGATGTATACGAGCTGCTGGATCTAGGGATTGCACGCTGCCGGATGTCGGTCATCGGATTGCCATCATGGAAGCCGGTCAGTCATTTGCGGGTCGCAACGAAGTATCCGAATGTAGCCTCTCAATATTTTCGTGAGCAAGGTCAGCAGGTAGAGGTGATTAAGCTCAATGGTTCCATCGAGCTGGCTCCCTTGATTGGTCTGGCTGATCGAATTGTGGATATGGTGGAGACAGGCAAGACACTGAAAGAGAACGGCTTGGTAGAGCTAGAGGAGATGTTCGGCATTACAAGCCGACTGATAGCCAATCAGGTAAGTTATCGCATGAAGAGCGAGGCCATTCAGAGCTTGTGCGAACGGCTTCAATGTATTGTGCCCCAGACATTGGAGAAGTCAGCGGCCATTCGTTAGGATGTTCTTAGTCATCAGTATGGATGAGCAACGAAGTCTATTGCAGCAGGGGATTAGGAGGGAGAGAATGAGATGCGGATCATACAAGCAGCGGATTGGAGCCTGGATCGGAAAATTGATTACGGCACCCCCGAGCAATTGAGCAGCGTAAAGCGGATTGTTAGCGACGTGCGGCATGAGGGAGATGCTGGACTTATCAAATATACAAGTGAGTTTGATAAGGTCGTCCTTACCCAAGAACAGCTTCGTGTAGAAGAGTCGGATATTGCATTGGCTTACGAGCAGGTTGATCAAGCGTTCTTAGTGGCCATTCGTCAAGCTGCAAGCAACATCAGACGGTTCCATGAGCGACAAAAGCGGACATCATGGATGGAGTTCGAACCAGATGGGACTCTGCTCGGACAGATTATGCGTCCACTGAAGCGCGTAGGTGTATATGTGCCAGGCGGCAAAGCTGCATACCCGTCATCTGTTCTCATGAACGTGATTCCTGCTCAAGTAGCGGGAGTACCGGAGATCGTAATGGTCACTCCTCCAGCTACTGGTGGGACGGAAGGAATCAATCCATACATACTCGTAGCGGCTGCCGAAGCGGGTGTAAAGGAAATGTATCGGGTTGGCGGTGCACAGGCGATTGCTGCATTAGCTTATGGGACGGATACAATTGCCCCAGTAGATAAAATTTGCGGCCCGGGGAACATCTTCGTAGCACTAGCGAAGCGTGAAGTGTATGGGGGTGTTGATATCGATAGTATGGCAGGGCCCTCAGAGATTGTCGTATTAGCAGATAAGCAGGCTAATCCTGTATTTGTGGCAGCTGATTTATTGTCCCAAGCTGAGCATGACGAGATGGCATCGGCTGTCCTTGTGACAGACTCCATGGATCTGGCTCAAGCTGTGTCAATCGAGGTTGAACGTCAATTGAAGGAACTGCCTCGCCGTCACATTGCCTCTGCTTCTATAGAACAATACGGGGCAATTATCGTGGTACAGGATCTGCGCGAAGGTGTCATGGTCGTGAATCGATTGGCTCCTGAGCATTTAGAAATCATGACAGATGAGCCGATGGAGTGGCTCGGGCTTATAGAAAATGCGGGAGCGATCTTCCTTGGTGCTTACAGCTCTGAGCCGGTTGGAGACTACTTCGCGGGACCGAATCATATTATTCCGACGAATGGAACCGCACGTTTCTCTTCCCCCGTCGATGTAGATATGTTTATGAAGAAGTCGAGCTTAATTCGTTACAGCAAGGAAGCACTGCAGACAAATGGGGCGGCCATTATCGAACTGGCTCGCCATGAAGGGCTAGAGGGGCATGCCAGGGCAATTGAGGTTCGTCTGCGAGAGCAGGCAAGCGTGGAGTTTGAATCTACACATAGCGTTATAGAACAGTTGCGATAGCAGTAAGAGTAGAATTAAGAGAAACAGCAGCAACAGAAATCGCAGGAATTACAGCAGTACTATATCAATAACGGTAGTAAGAATAGTAGAAATAAAAGGAGATAGTAGAGATAGCAGCAATAGTAGAAACGGTTGATTTAGCAGACAAACCTGATTAGCAGACATAGTAGGGAAATAAAATTATAGAGATATTAGAAATCATAGAGACCATAGAGATAGAGTGGAGAACATAAATAGAAACCTGGCGGAGCGGCATGGAAAGTAAAGAGGGACAGTGAAAGACAGGGAACAGTGGAGAAGGAATCTCGTGAAGCTAGGTGCAGTCAACGAGCTGCGAAGCTTATATTGGAATAGCGGATTCTTAAATCATAGAAAGTAAGAATAAAAACTGCAATCTTCAACAGAAGGGCGGAACTTTTAATGGTACAGGAAGCGATTAGCCGTATACGTCAAGCGGATATTGCCCGCAAGACGAATGAGACGAATATTCAGTTGTCATTCTCGATTGATGGGACGGGAAAAAGTGAGTTGGATACTGGTGTTCCGTTCCTTACGCATATGCTGGATTTATTTACGAAGCACGGTCACTTTGATCTGAAGGTCGATGCTACCGGTGATATCGACATCGATGATCACCATACAGTTGAGGATATCGGCATTTGTCTCGGGCTTGCATTAAGAGAGGCTTTGGGCGACAAGGCGGGGATTAAGCGGTATGCGTCTGTGTTTATTCCGATGGATGAAGCATTGGCTCAAGTGGTTATCGATGTAAGCAACCGACCTCATTTCGAATACAGAGCTTCCTATCCATCCGCTCAAGTGGGGACGTTCACCACGGAACTTGTGCATGAATTTCTGTGGAAATTAGCGCTGGAGGCGAGAATTACACTACATGTCATTGTTCATTACGGTCAGAATACGCACCATATGATTGAAGCGGTATTCAAGGCGTTAGGGCGGGCGCTTGATGAAGCGACATCGGTTGATCCGCGGGTACAAGGTGTTCCTTCTACGAAGGGAGTGCTGTAGCTCATGATCGCCGTGGTCGATTATGGGATGGGGAATCTCCACAGTGTAAGCAAGGCAGTGGAGCGATTAGGATATGAGGTCGTCCTGACCAGTTCCCGTGAGGAATTGCTGACTGCTGACGGCATCATTCTGCCAGGGGTTGGGGCATACGGAGATGCCATGCAGGCGCTTCGGGGAAGCGGGCTCATTCCCACTCTTCAGGAGGTAGTTGAAGGAGGCAAGCCAATGCTCGGCATCTGTCTAGGCATGCAGCTGTTGTTCGATGGAAGCGATGAACATGGCTACCATGAGGGATTAGGCATGCTGCCAGGGCGTGCGGTGCGTTTCGAGGGCGGATCTTATAAGGTGCCGCATATGGGCTGGAATGAGCTGATATGGCAGCAAGCAGCGCATCCATTGGCAGGAGAGGCGGAGAATGGTTATGTATATTTCGTACATTCCTACCGAGTCGTTGCGGAGGAGCAATCAGATGTACTTGCGACGTGCAGCTATGGAGGCGTTGAAGTCACGGCAATTGTAGGGCGCGGCTCTGTATATGGAATGCAATTTCATCCGGAGAAGAGCGGAGCACTGGGACTGCGCCTGTTAGGGAGATTTTTGGCGTTGACCGGCTCGGGCAGGCAATCCATACAACTGGCAAGAACATAGACAGGAGAATGATGGGAGAGGAAGGCGAGGCAGATGGAAGCGTTCACGATATATCCAGCAATCGATATTCGCGGGGGAAAGTGTGTCCGGCTTGTACAAGGGGATTATGGACAAGAGACGGTCTACGATGAGCGCCCTGTAGAGGTAGCGCAGCGTTGGGACGCGGATGGCGCTTCTTGGATTCATCTGGTGGACTTGGATGGAGCGAAGGAAGGGCGCCCGATCAATACGGAGCTCATTGGTGAAATTGCACGGTCTGTAGCGGTTCCGGTACAGGTTGGCGGCGGACTGCGCACGTTAGAGGACATTGAACAGATGCTGGAAGCGGGTGCGGCGCGAGTCATATTGGGTACAGCGGCAATAGAGGATCGTGGCTTCGTTGAAACCGTACTCGGCAAGTATGGCGACAACATTGCGATTGGCATCGACGCCCGCAATGGATTCGTTGCCACACGTGGATGGCTGGAGACCTCGGAAGTGAAGGCGGACGTACTTGCGACTGAGCTTGCAGCAGCAGGAGCGAAGACATTCATCTTCACGGATATTTCCCGAGATGGCATGATGAAGGGGCCGAATATCGAGGCAATTGTACAACTGGCGAAGGTCTCGGGGCAGACCGTAATTGCTTCTGGCGGCGTCAGCAGTATGGATGATATTCATGCTCTATCCAAGTATGCGGCTGATGGTGTAGGTGGAGCGATTATTGGCAAGGCACTCTATACAGGCAGCATTGATTTGGCAGATGCAGTACGGCTGGAGGCAGCCTTACGAAGCTAGCCATACGAAACGGGGGTGATTGCGGTGTTGGCGAAGCGTGTAATTCCTTGTCTAGATGTGAAGGATGGCCGTGTTGTAAAAGGCGTCAACTTTGTTCAACTGCGTGACGCTGGAGATCCGGTGGAACTTGCTGCGCTGTATGATCAGGAGGGTGCAGATGAACTGGTGTTCCTAGACATCTCCGCGTCTGTCGAGGGTAGGACAACGATGGTGGAGGTAGTACGGCAGACCGCAGGTGAAATCTCGATTCCTTTTACAGTAGGCGGCGGGATCTCTTCTGTCGATGATATGATGCGCATGCTGCGTGCAGGTGCGGACAAAATCGGCATAAATACAGCGGCTGTGAAGCAGCCAAGTCTCATAACGGATGGTGCGCGGCGATTCGGGTCGCAATGCATCGTAGTAGCCATCGACGCCAAGCACAATGAGACCTGGGGAGATTGGGAAGTGTATATTCACGGTGGTCGTACACCTACTGGATTGCGGGCAGTGGCTTGGGCACAAGAGGTGGAGCGGCTTGGGGCAGGGGAATTGCTGCTGACAAGCATGGACGCGGACGGGACGAAAGATGGCTTCGATAATAAACTGACACGTGCAGTATCCGATGCTGTCGGCATCCCCGTTATTGCTTCAGGCGGTGCAGGGCGAGCAGGTGACTTTGTGGAGGCATTTACGGAAGGACATGCCGATGCTGCGCTGGCAGCGTCAATATTCCACTATAAAGAAGTATCGATTGCAGAAGTGAAGGAGGTGCTTCACGCGGAGGGGGTACGTGTACGATGATGCAACAAGCAATAGTAGATGGAGAACGCTTGGCCGCATCCATCCGTTGGAATGAATACGGCCTCGTACCGACTGTTGTGCAGGATTCCGTCACGAAGGAAGTCCTTATGGTGGCGTATATGAATCAGGAATCCTTGCTCTTGTCGTGCGAGACAGGAGAGACGGTATTCTGGAGCAGGTCTCGTCAAGAACTGTGGCACAAGGGCGCAACGTCAGGCAATACACAGCGAATCGTATCCATAGCTGTGGATTGTGATCAGGACACACTGCTCGTGCAGGTCAGTCCAAGCGGACCGGCTTGCCATACCGGAAGCCGTACTTGCTTCGATAGTGGTCATATGGGATGTGTGAGGGAAGAAGAGAGTCATGCGCCAGTTGTAAATTCGGTGCTGGCAGAGCTGGAGAACCTTATTGCGCAGCGGCAGATTGAGCGTCCTGAGGGATCATATACAACTTACTTGTTCGAGAAGGGTCTCGATAAGATATTGAAGAAGATAGGCGAGGAGTCTACCGAAGTTGTGATCGCAGCAAAGAGTGACAACAAGGAGGAACTAGTTGGGGAGATTGGAGATCTGCTGTTCCATATGCTTGTTCTGCTACGCGAACGCAACATTGCGTTGGGAGACGTGTTGTCCGTACTGGAGGCGCGCCACCGTGGGTCTAGACGGGATACGTATAATCAGAATGGGAAAGTAAAGTCGTGAATACAAGCTGCATAGGATGGCGGGCGATGTCATGTGTTCCTTATGAAAGGTGCGCAATGAAATTGCCCGCCTATTGTTCGTTGTCTGCGTGGTTGTGAACATAAATATGAACATATCTAAATAGGGGTCAACAGATTGCCTGTGTTCAAGATTTGAGTTATAATAAGATAAGAATTATTATTATATAAAAATAAAACATCGATTTTCTGGTGTATTACCGAGGTGCTTCTTCTGAATCTCCGGCCCTTCGGTTGTGGGAAATATAGAGGCTTCTGCCTGAATCTACAGAGAAACGCGAGGTTTGAATCTGTCCCTTGAAAAGACTTCGCGAAAGGGATGCAGGAATTAAGCGTCAATATGATATACTGTTGGGTATGTGTACAGTATATGAGTGTCAGGAGGGGCCTTGGCGATGGCAGAACAGAACAAGGTAGTTATGTTCCCGATGGATGCTGCTTCGTTCTCTGAACGTGCGGTACAATCGTTGGAACGACTGCACTACGACAAGGCGTTGACATATTTTCGCAAGGCGGTGGAGTGCGAACCGGACAACCCTATCCTGCAGTGCAATCTAGCAGGAACGCTTGCAGAAGCGGGGCGGTTCGAAGAGTCTAACGATACATTGCACCACATCTTGCATGAACTCGATCCGAATATGAATGAATGCTACTATTATATGGCGAATAACTTTGCTTATATGGAGCAGTTCGAGGAGTCGGAGGCGATGCTTGAGACGTATTTATCCCGTGATCTCACAGGAATGTATACGGAAGAAGCGGAGGAAATGCTCGAAATGATTCGTTTCGAGGCGAAGCAGTCTTCTTCATCACAGCATCGCGGTGAGCAGAATGTGGGAGCTCAATCGTCAGCTGCGAAGCTGCCGTCAGCGCTGAGCGACGAAGAGATGGGAATCTCTGAGCAGGCAGAGGATGAGCATGCAGAAGCACGCGTGTTGCTCGAAGCCGGCCGGTTCGTCGAGGCAGAGAAATTGTTGAAGCGGGTTGTGGATTCGGATCCAGATTATTTGGCCGCATGGAACAACCTAGCGTTAGCTTATTATTATATGGGGCAGTTCGATGAAGCGCGGGAGGCACTTGATGCCGTGCTTGAGAGAGATCAAGGGAACTTGCACGCATTGTGCAACTTGGCGATATTCGAGCGCCACGCCGGCAATGAAGCTGTCGTCCAGCAGCTTATTGCGATGATTGGCAAGATTCAGCCCTTCTATCGGGAGCATCTGTTCAAGATTGCGACGACGATGGGGATGTTGGATGAGCATGAGCTTGCTTATCAGCATTTGCACCGATTAGTAACAGGCCATATGCTGCGGGAAGCGAGTATTTACCATTATGCGGCTGTAGCGGCTTGCCGCTTGGGTCGATATGAGGAAGCATCTCGCTGGTGGGCAGTATGCCGCAGACTGGATCCCGATTCAGGCATTGCAACGTACTATATGGAACGATTGCAGCAGCGTGATGAGGGAGATATCGATCCTATGCCAACCTATCATTATCGTCTACCTTATGAGGAGGCTAGCCGCAGGGCTGCTTCGAAGGCTGCTTCAAATGATGGCAGTCGTTCGAGTCGTTCAGGGGACGGCAAGGATTGGGAGCAGCAGCTCAAGAAAGATCCGCTCGTACGAGCTTCATTGTTCTGGGCACTGCGATTCGGTGAGCCGGATGTAAAGCTTCAGGCACTCCAAGCGATGAGCTTGCTCGATGACGATGAAGCAAATGATGCGCTTCGTTCTATGCTGCTGGATCCAGATCAGGATGCATACATGAAGCAGGTTGCTGTATATGTGCTGCGTATGCATGGGGTAGAAAATCCAATTGAGGTAGAATGGAAGGGCGAGTACATTCAAGTTCACCGTAATCATATTGCAAATCGTCTGCCGGTCTGGGAGTCGCAATGGCAGCGGGTACTGGATATATTGCGTGATTCTATGAAAGAGCGGTATGATCTGTTTCAGATGCATGATGCAGAGACGCTTTGGATTGAATTTATTACGCACTTATATCCCGATGAGGTGCCACGAATTGGTAAGGCGGAAAGCTGGGCTGCAGCGATCGAATTCATTATCGCGAAGATGATACGCCGTGAGATGTCCTATCAGCTTGCAGCAGAGCAATATGGTGTGTCGGCAACTACCGTTGCCAAACATGTGAAACGAATGGAAGACACTTGTCAGGTAGAAGCTAAAATCAAGCAATCCTTTACATGAAGATAAAATAAATACTTGATTATAAGGGAGGCCAACCCCATGGAGAACAAAGTATATAAATCAGTTGTTATCGGCACAGGACCTGCTGGTTATACAGCAGCGATTTACTTGGCTCGCGCCAACTTGAACCCGCTTGTGATCGAGGGACCTCAACCAGGTGGACAGTTGACGACGACTACAGAAGTTGAGAACTTCCCTGGGTTCCCAGAAGGCATCCAAGGTCCTGAATTGATGGACAATATGCGTAAGCAAGCTGAGCGCTTCGGCACGGAGTTTAAGACAGGCTGGGTAAACAGTGTTGATGTGTCTAGCCGTCCATTTAAACTTCAAGTTGAAGGTGTAGGTGAGATTGTCACAGAAACGTTGATTGTAGCAACAGGCGCTTCTGCGAAATATATGGATATTCCAGGTGAGCAAGAGAACCTGGGTAAAGGGGTCAGCGCTTGCGCGACATGCGACGGATTCTTCTTCCGTGGGAAGAAAATCATCGTTGTCGGCGGTGGCGACTCTGCGATGGAGGAAGCAAGCTTCTTGACTCGCTTCGCTTCCGAGTTGACACTCGTTCATCGTCGTGATGAGCTTCGTGCATCGAAGATTATGCAGGATCGCGCGAAGAATAATGAGAAGATCAAATGGGGCTTGAATCGTACTCCAATTGAGGTCGTATCTACAGGCATGGGGGTTACAGGTCTCAAGGTGAAAAACAATGAGACAGGCGAAGAAGAAATTCTGGAAACGGACGGTTTGTTCGTTGCTATCGGCCACAAGCCAAACACAGATTTCTTGAAAGGTCACATTGAACTGGACGATCATGGCTATGTAATTGTGAAGCCAGGTTCTACGGAAACGAGTGTACCAGGCGTATTTGCTGCAGGTGACGTGCATGATACGAAGTATCGCCAGGCGATTACGGCAGCAGGGTCTGGCTGCCAAGCAGCTTTGGACTGCGAGAAGTTCTTGGAAGGACATATTACGCAGGACTGGAGCCAGTCTTTGAATCAATAAGGTACAAAAGTACTCACTATTCGAAAGTTGGGAGCCACTAGGCTCCCTCTTTGTTTTCGTACGATTAGTACAGGAGGTCGAACGGGAAAAGCGGGGACAGCGAGCGTGTCGAACGGACTGGAATGTATGGCTGAAAATTAGGCCGCAGGAAGGGATTATACGCGCTTCTGGCGCGGCTTAACAACGCTTGGCTAGGGGCTCCGTTCTCTTGACCTGACTAGTGGGTTCGCGTATAGTGGGTACTGAAAGTACCATAATTCGATTACGTATATAAAAGGTGGATGACGCATGTCTGAGCAGATCTACGTGGGTGTCGATTTGGGCGGTACGGCCATTAAAGTTGGAATCTGTGATGCGGAAGGCAAGCTTCTGCATACATTTGAGGGACCAACTGAAGTAGCTAAAGGTCCGGATACTGTCATGGATAATATCGAAAAATATGTTCGTCTCATTGTGGAACAATCTCCTTACGATTGGAGCCAAGTGGCTGGCGTCGGCGCAGGAGTCGCAGGATTTACGAATGTAAAGGAAGGCGTTATCATCTTGGCGCCCAACGTAGGATTCAAGGATGTGCCGATCCGTTCCATATTAGAAGAACGTCTAGGCAAGCCAGTTAAGATTGACAATGATGCAAATGTTGCCGCACTTGGCGAGGTGTGGAGCGGCGCAGGCAAGGGCATTGACCATTGTGTTTGCTACACGCTCGGAACGGGTGTCGGCGGAGGCATTATTATTAACGGTAGAATTGTACAAGGATTCTCAGGTCTAGCAGGAGAGCTTGGCCATATGGCGGTAATCCCAGATCTGGAAGCGATCCAATGTGGCTGCGGCAAGATGGGATGCTTGGAGACAGTATCTTCGGCTACAGGCATTATTCGGATGGCCAATGATGCAGTTGAACGCGGAGATCGCACTTCTTTATCTTTGGTAGAGAGCATTACAGCAAAAGATGTATTCGATGCGGCGAAGGCGGGAGATGAAGTCGCAGTGCGCATCGTATCTCGTGCAGCTTATTACTTAGGCAAGGCGATGGCTGCTGTAGCAGTGACACTGAATCCAGAGCGGTTCATTATTGGCGGAGGCGTATCGAAGGCAGGCGAGTTCCTGTTCGAGCAAATTCGTGAAACATTCATGAAGCTAACACCTGACCCGGTTACGCGCGGCGTATCCATCGTTCCAGCAGAGCTAGGCAATGATGCGGGTATGATTGGTGCGGCAGGCTTGTTCTTGCGTTCGTAGCCGAATCTTGTAAGAAGGAGAGGACGAACGATGATGGAATCGACAGAGATGACAGCTCTTGCGAAGCTGGTTATCATTACGGGGATGTCTGGTGCAGGGAAGACAATAGCTGTACAGAGCTTGGAGGATCTCGGTTTTTTCTGCGTGGACAATTTGCCACCAGTACTTATACCGAAGTTTGCTGAACTCATCGAGCAGTCCAAGGGTAAGATTGGCAAGGTAGCGCTTGTCATTGACTTGCGCGGCAGAGAATTTTTCACGGCCTTATCAGAATCCATTAATTATATTCGGGATCACTTTACCATTAATTGTGAAATATTGTTCTTGGATGCAACGGATGCTGTTCTCGTGCAGCGTTATAAAGAGAGCCGTCGTCGTCATCCTCTCAATCCAGGCGGCATGCCGCTTGAAGGAATTAAGCAGGAACGCACACTGCTGGAAGATTTGAAGGGTTGGGCGACACAGGTTATTGATACGAGCAATTTGAAGCCTGTACAGTTGAAGGAACGAATTGCGGCACGATTCACGCACGCGGATCAGAATATGATGTCGGTGAATGTGACGTCGTTCGGTTTCAAATATGGGGTGCCGATTGATGCGGATCTCATTTTTGACGTACGTTTTTTGCCGAATCCACATTATGTGGAGCAATTGCGCCCGCGAACTGGACAGGATATTGAAGTATATGATTATGTCATGAAATGGCCAGAAACACAGGCTTTCCTTGCTAAGCTGCTTGATTTGCTGAATTTCCTTATGCCGCAGTATCGCAAGGAAGGGAAAGGTCAGGTTATCATCGGCATCGGATGCACAGGCGGCAAGCACCGATCAGTGGCCATTGCAGAATATTTAGGTCGTACAATCGGAGCGAGTGATACGGAGGTTGTCCGTGTCAGTCACCGTGATGCTGAGAGAGATCGGCATTAGTGGAGGGTCGTTATGGCATGTGAAAAAGAAGAGCGCGTAAACCCACGTATCGTAGTTATGGGCGGCGGCACTGGGCTGTCGGTCATGCTTCGAGGGTTGAAGGAGAAGCCGCTCGATATTACCGCAATCGTTACTGTGGCGGATGATGGAGGCAGTTCTGGTATATTGCGCAGCGAGCTGCAGATGCCCCCGCCAGGAGATATACGCAATGTATTGACAGCGTTGGCTGATGTGGAGCCATCGCTGTCGGAAATGTTAAAATATCGCTTCAAGAGTGGATCTGGACTTGCAGGACATAGTCTGGGTAATTTGCTATTGGCAGCGATGACGGACATTACCGGCGACTTCGTTGCAGGCATTCGAGAGCTGAGCCGCGTACTTGCGGTTCGGGGCCGGGTACTGCCTGCAGCTAATCAAGCAGTTGTCCTGAAGGCCGAGATGGA
>NZ_JMDX01000084.1:0-22902 GCF_000935845.1 Paenibacillus sp. E194 | reverse complement strand
GGGAAACGTGATAGGATGGATTTGCTGGAATAAGCCAATATAGCGGCCGGGTATGGGAGCTTCATCCCCTTGTTGTCAGCCGAGCCCATCGGATGAAGGGCGTTGGAAGAATGCTGGTAACTGATTTTGAGCAGCAGGCGGCAGCAAGAGGTGCTATTACGATTGTGCTAGGCTCTGATGATGGGGATGGCAGCACGTCTTTCGCAGGACAGGATCTATATACTGAATTTCCAACGCAGCTAGCTAATTTCGAAGGTAACAACCATCCTACTAGCTTTTATATGAAGTTAGGCTATAAGATTGTCGGTGTTATTCCAGATGCGAATGGACTGGGCAAGCCGGATATCTCGCTGGCGAAGCGAGTGAGGTAACCATTCTCTTTGCTTTTGCCTTTTATCTTTCAATTAGCCCGATATAGAAATCATGGTTCCATGGAAGTCAGTAGCTTCCATGAGAAAAAGGATCGACTGAAATGTGCAAGGTGAGCAATCGACCGTATCAAGAATTCATCATCGCATTACCGCAACTCGAATTAGGATAAGGAAAAAATAGAGAGAGTATGGGGTGTACGTGTGAATCTACCATGGGTCATATTTTTTATTGTTTGGATGACAATTTTCTTTCTGACAGAATACTCTCTGTTATTGGGTGTATTATTTGGCAGTGTATCAAGCATCTATGTTATATACCGTTATTTTAGCGATAAGAAAGAACGCGAGGCGGAAAGGCAGAAAATGATTGCCGATGCGACAACCTATGAAGAAGACTACGAAGATAACGAGGAAGAGGAATATGAGGACGATGGGGGAGAAGAAAGCGTGGATGGTCATGAAGAGGACGAATTGCTCGAAGATGCAGCCATAATTGTAGCGGAAGTCGGATACGCGTCAACGGCTCTCCTTCAATCAAAATTAAATATAGGTGCACAGAGAGCTCGGCTCATTCAGAAGCAGCTAGAGGTGGCGCAAATTGTTGGCCCGCCATCAGCAAGTGATAGACGGCAAGCGCTCTTAACCCCAGATGGAGTAACTGCACTTATCAAAGAGGTGTATTCCAATGAGGAGGACTTGACTGAAGAAGAACAGGCTGAAGCGGATCGAAATATAGAAGCCCTTTTGCAGGAGCTTCATGAGTTAACGGGTCTTGATGCGATGCATCAGAACATTCAGCGCCTCGTTCGACTAATCCAGAGGCTTAATAATCGCTATGATTTGGGACAAGACATTTATTATCCGAGAATTCATATGATATTCGCTACGGAACCGGGTACTTGGGAGATGAGAGCCGCTGATCTCATTTCTTCTCTCTTTCACGAACTGTTCTACTTGTCTGAACGAACGGTAACTGAGGTGAATTATAAACAATTAATTGATCCGTACCGCCGAAGACGCTCACAGTCTACGCTCGATATTGTTGAACAGGCACGCGGAGGCGTACTTGTAATACAAGATGCCTACAAGCTGCTTGAAGACGATCGAACCGGACAGGGGCGGGAAGCGCTAGATATGTTATTTTGTTGTTTGGAAAATGAGACTGAAGAAGATGATGAAATTCTCGTCATTTTAACGGGAGCGCCAGCGAAAATGCACCGCTTCTTGGAGGAACATATTGAAATAGGACTTTATTTCACAAGTGTGTATGCGCTCAACATTGAGGTTCCATCCGCTAGTCGGACGACTTCTCCATCAGTAGAGAAGCGGAATGAGTCAACATCGCTGAGCGATACTGAGCAGTCATGCAATCTCACAGCAGAAATGCATTCCAATATGAAGAGTAGCGAGATATCGAATGCTGATGAATCCCAGCAAACTGATAAATTTCAACAGCCAGATGAATCGCTGCAGGGACGAACATTATCAGCAAATCCAAACTACTCTAAGGCACAATCAGATCAAACGGGGGAAGCGAGATTCGATTTACAAGGTAGTTTGAATGAATTCCTATCCAGTGGAGTACTTGGCGAATATGCAGAATCGCTACGCCAACTTGTCCATCGGTTGTCACATTATCAAGAAGGGAAGGCAAAAGGATTGTACGTCGATATGCCTCCCATGTGTCTTGCAGTTATGGGCGGTATCGAGCCTGCTAGGGTACAGGTAATTGAACTCTTGTCTCAGGTGTATAAGAAGTGCGGCATTCTATCATGGGGGCAAATCGTACCTGTATCAATAGACAATATGGAGGATCAGGATCCAAGTTCCATAAGCAGCAACGTAATATCGAATCTCCAACATGCGAAGAATGGTATGCTTGTGCTGCGGGTTCCAACACAAGATAGAAATCGTACACATGCAGACAAGGTGCGTGCATTAACCGAATCTCTGGTGAAAGCTACGGATCGCTATTCCTCCGAAACCGTAATCATCATCGAAGGGGATGCCAACGATGTTGCCGTCTTTTTGAAAAACAGCTCAGTACTACGGATGCGTTTCTCAGAAATCATTCAATTACCAAGCTTGTCGGAAATCGGCTCTTAACCATGTGATGCACCATATTGGAGTAGCGTAAGATGAGGACTAGGTGTCATTCTATTTTCTGCAAATAGAACAGGGGGGAATGTAGCGCATGGGGATTGTTGTCGTTATCATTATTGCAGGTATTGGTTTATATATTTGGTACCATCTGATTCAATCTGCCATTGAACAGTCGAAGATGGCCCAACATATCAAAGAAATTCGAGATTTGTTGGTTGAACTGCATAAGGATAAGATACAGACCCAGACGCAAGTACAAGAAACCCCTGATTCTGTTCAGCCAAACCATGATACTGAATGTTGTCCGGCCTGCGGCATACGGGTAAGTATGGATGATACCGTATGTCCTGAATGTGGGGTGAATCTGGCGAATACGGAGAATTAGGAGCGTGAAGATGAAAAGCTGGAGTCGTAAGTCAATGCTCGTCGATCTTGGTTTGATTGGGCTATGTGTTGTATTGTTTATCGTTTATGGAAGAACTTTCGAAGTCGCCTTCGCGTGTTCGCTTAGCTTCCTGTATATTCTGTTGCGTAAAATAGACTTTCAAAAGTATAAATGGTTGCGGAATCTATTCTTGATCTGTGTGTCCATAGGTTTAATGCTGTTCGTTGTAGTGGAATCGCTCATTATATCCGAGATGGGGACAGATGATCGTAATCAGGCACAAGTCGATTATGTAATTGTTCTAGGTTCAGGATTAAGAGGCACGAAGCTCTCAACAACGCTGCAAGATAGACTTGATGCAAGCTTGCCTTATATTCGAGCCAACCCTCAAGTTCCCGTAATTGTATCGGGAGGTCAGGGGCCAGGTGAAGATATACCTGAAGCAAGTGCAATGGAAGATTATTTAATACAGAATGGGATACCTAAGGAACGTATACTTGCTGAACGGAAGTCAACCTCAACGAAGGAGAATCTACTCTATTCACAGACTCTGCTTCGAGAACAAGGTGCATTAGGCAACAAGTTAATGATTGTCACAAGTGATTTCCACATGTATCGCTCGAAGATGCTCGCCAGGAAGATTGGGTTTGAGCCGTACGGAATATCAAGCAGTTCCCCTAATCATCTGAAACCAACGAATATGATTCGTGAATTTTTAGCGATGGTGAAGGCGGTTTTGTTTTAAATAAATTTGCGGTAAGGGAGATTCCTCATGCACAAGTGCTCGGGGATCTCCCTATTTGTGTATGCTAGGGAACGATGTTAAGATACGATAGCCATTTTCGTATAAGATTGTATACCAACTCTGCAACTACAATCCCTGCCGCCACATCCATAAATACATGCTGCTTCACAAACAATGTCGATATTATGATTGCCCATGAGAGGATGAGGACAATGGCTCGAAAATAGGGGAAGCGATGCTGTGAATCTGGGTCGGATACAGCCTTAATCATGAGATAAGATGTGAAGACATGAATGCTTGGGAAGCAGTTGAATGGCGCATCTGTTAGATAGACAAGCTGTACAAGAGCTGTCAGCAATCCAGGCTCTCCTATTTCAGGACGTGGTACAGTCGTTTGATATACTGCATAGACCATATAACAGATGACCAGTCCGGCGCAGAGGGAGAGCAGCGTTCGATAGTACACATTTCTTTGCTTCCTGAAGAACAGCACAAGTACGGTGAAAATATAGGGATACCAAATCACGTAGGGAATGATAAATGCAGGGATAAAGGGGATTTCCTGATCCAAATCAGTCGATAGGTCATGAACGATCGTATTCCCATGGTTTAATAACCCGTAACAGATGTTAAGCACCGGGATTGCTAATAGCCACAGCAGGGGAATATATGCCGAGAGCTTTCGATTCATCTTGTGATCATCCTTTCTTTTACGAACTTGAACCCATCGTAAAGCATAAAACTATAGACGAACCGCATAAAAAGCTGAAGAATGCATGAAGAACGGATGAGAACAATACAGCTTTTCTTTTCATGATGAATAAGGGTTGTAAATACGGCGATATCGTAGTAAACTTTGATTATTGTTTCATGTGCAACAATATTTGCGGTCTTATTTTAAATGTCTATTTCATTTCCATGCTCATATCGTTACATGTGTAACAATAAATCGAGTATTAGTTTACGTAATGAGCAATACAGAGATCTGATGAGGAGGAAAGCGAATGCAATCAAATTCTAAGCTAATTTTATACGTAGTGTGTCTAAGCACGTTCTTCGCATCACTGATGCAAAACATCTATTCTCCGATTATTCCGTTGTTACGAGACAGCTTTCATGTGTCGCTATCGATGGTGAACGCATCGGTCTCTATTTTCATTTTTATCGTTGCGATCATGCAAATTGGATGTGGGGCACTCATTGATGTGAAGGGAGCAAGGTATATCTTAATGCCTAGCATTGCTATATCGATTGCTGCTAGTATCGGCTGCGCAGTGACGAAGGATTTTACTTGGTTTCTCGTATTTCGTGCATTGCAAGCTGTAGGGACAGCACCGATTCCGTTAATTGCAGCTACCACCATTGGGAAGCTATACCAAGGAGTGGAGCGGGGTAGTGCAATGGGAACTTATCAGATGCTAATGTCAATTGCTCCTGCTGTTGCCCCCGTGCTTGGTGGATGGATAGGAGGGAAATATAATTATCCCGGCATCTTCTGGTTCCTCACTGGCGTGTCGCTATTATTGCTGCTTGGGAATGGATTATACTTTCCGAAGGACCAGAGGAATCGGTCAGCTTCCATAAATATTCGCAGGATGATCGTTCAATATGGTATTGTGTTACGAAGCCAAGTCGGGAGAGGAATTCTTATGATTAGCTTCTTGTATTTCTTCCTGTACTTCGCACTCATCGTATACTTGCCTGCGCTTCTGACAGATCAATATCACATGAGCTTGACGATTGTCGGCTTGCTCTACCTTCCTATGGCGGTCAGTATGATACTGGGAACTGTAGTATACAAATCAATTCAAGCTAAAATCGATCAACGTCGTATACTGGTCTACAGTAATCTAATGGCAGCATCCAGCATTCTTATATTTGCTCTGACTGAATCGTACTCTTTAGTAGGGCTGTCAATTGGTTTGTTCTTGTACGGCACAGCAGGTGGACTGATTGCGCCTCTCTATTCAACCATGATTAGCAGCGAGTTCGAAGAACAGAGAGCAAGTGCATTAGGCTTGTATAATCTGATCCGCTATGTTGGGATGTCGGCTGGACCGCTTATTTGTGGACTGATTATCGTGAACTTTGGTTCAAGCATGACATTTGCTGCCTTCGGCGTACTGTTTGTCGTGCTCTCGATATGGATGGTGAAACGGGTATCTACCCAACATGTTACCCAACCAGTAGCCAAAGAAATATAACGAATGCTTCCGTCTCTGTTGATTTGTATGTATAATTATGGGATGTGAAACTGATTGTTACATTCTGTTCACTTTATATGGACATCATGACCTGGCTTTGTTACGAGACCGGGTTATTTGTCTATTCTGAAACAGTGCCTTTCGAGAATGGGCATGAAGCCACGTTTCGCTGGGGGATATGGCATATTGCTGATTATAACAGACATCATTTTGCGAGTATTGTGTTTATAAAGAAGCTCTTTGAGCGGGAAGTTTATCCTCATGACCCTACATTGGGTAAATCCTGAACACAAGAGAGGGAGGGGAGAATGTTGGTGAAGCCGGGGCCAATTTATTTGGGGGCGACATTTGTTGGTATCGTATTGATATCCATGCATCACTTAGGACGTTCCTTCGGAGATGAGATCTTTCTCTTTCTTGGTCTATCGCCGTGGGTACAAATGGATGGTGGGAGTTGGCATCCGCCTGTTATTTTTGGTATCCTTTTATTAATTGTTGGAATTCGAGGTGCAGCTCGCTCTTATAATCATCCAAAGCTAGCAAAACGGCTGATTATCGGGTGTATTTTGTTTGCGATGGTATCCCCTACGGTTAGCAAAGGTGTGATGTTCACCGTGAAATATTTCGCATCGGGGATATCTTCGTTAGACTATGCAAAGGAGGGCAGCAGCTGCTCGACTGTGCAATATTCTGAAGATGTGAAGCAGCTGACCATTATTTGCACATTTACCGTATATAATTACGGTAAAGAAACAAATGTCCGCATTCGTCCCATACGATTGATGAATGACGAAACGATTGAGTTTGATTTTCAAAGTGTAGAGCTGATCCCTCACCAGAAAAATAGTGTGACCGCAGAATACCGTGTCTATGCGAGAGATTCTACGGCTTTTTACAGCGGGAGATCGAACGAGATTGGAGCGGAATTGGAGTTGTTTGGTGAAACTAAAAGTGATAAATAAGAAAGGAACCGAACTATGTGGAAAACGTTGAAGCAGTGGATTCCAAGTGTAATTGTCGCAGTCTGTCTGTCATTATTCATTAAAGCATATGTCGCGGAAGCGATGAGTGTCCCGACTGGCTCGATGATCCCGACGATAGAGAAGAAGGATCACTTGATCGTTGAGAAAATGATGTGGTTAACCGATCTAAAGCATGGGGATATTGTTGTATTTTATCCGCCAGTTGCGGAAGACCGGTATGTGAAACGGCTTATCGGCTTGCCGGGAGATCGTATTGAAGTAAAGAATGGACAGCTGTATCGGAATGATGTTCCAGTCGAGGAACCATACATTCTGGAAAAGATGAACTATTCCTATGGGCCGATTACGGTACCACAGGATCATTATTTTTTCCTTGGAGATAACCGGAACAACAGCAACGATTCCCATCTTTGGGATAAGCCGTTCGTGAGCACAGACGAAATAATTGGCAAGGTGCTGGCTGTTGTACCGACACATATTTTTAGCCAATAGGCGTCGCTATTTATCCTTCATCATACAATGTAGAAGCTATAAGACCCCACCTGTGATTACCTGCTATTAATCAAGGGTGGGGTCTTTTTATGCCAGGAAATAGGAATAGGCTTCCTTAGCTTAATATCTGTATTACTCGAATGGATGGTGATATAAAGATGACTTTTCTCTTTGCTTTTCTGCTGTCATGGATAATTGGGTGGGGATTAGCACGATTTCTCATCCGGCATCGAACACGAGTTGAAATACTGCTGCTATCGATATTGCTCATATGTGCAGGAGGGATACTGTTTATCACGAGCAGGTGGTTCATTCTTCCTGTCGTTTTCTACAGCATGATTTATATCGGCTTATCTCTTGGCATCTTCGGTATAATAATGAGAAGTCCTAAAAAGGAAAAGTAAAGATTAAAATTGAATCAGTTCCGAAAGGATAGGTTTATCACGTAGAGAAGGTGATTTCAAGGATGTAGCTTCGAAAGGTTCTAACCCTTATCATTCTGTCCTTCATGATATCGAGCTGTTCGCTACCTAAGCAGGAATTGGATGACGAGGGACTTGGACAGCAAGAACAAGCGAAGAAGACGTTGAAGGGCATATATGCTTACGAATACAACGCAATTGAACCGAAGCATCTGGATGAAGTGAACAAATGGTTGGGTGAATGCAGGGCTAATCGTTCGGACACAACCATTTTCTATAAATCTTACAATGAAAATGAAAGCAGTACCGAAGCACATGCGCCGCGAGTCAATTATATGTTTGCCAAAGGATATAAGGCTTATGAAATCTCATTTGTGTATTCGATCGACAATGAAGAGAATAAGGGGCAAGTTTACATCGTTCCCATAAAGGGGAGAGCGACAGACGAAGCATTCGTTAAAATCACGTATGACCCTCGATATGTATTTGGAACCTCTGTTGCAGAACATCAAGATTGCCCATAGCAATTCAAGCATAGATGGAAGGATTGAGATTGGCATTGGTAGCGGGGAAAAGAAAACCCTCTGTATGCTGAGCCTATTAGCTCGCAACAGAGGGTGTGTACATGATAAGTTAAATAAGTAATTCTAAGTCTAGATTCACTTACGCTTGGTTCGCAGCATTGCGAAGGTGCTTCTTGCGGCCGATCTGAATCAGCGTCAGGAAGAGTGTTGCCAATACACCGCTTGCAAGTAGCATCAGGAAGCAACCGGCCCAGCCAGAGGTATCAACGATGAATCCAACGAGTCCGCTTGCAGTCAAGTTACCGAACAAATAAGCGAACAAGCCAGTCAAACCAACCGTTGTACCTACAGCGAACTTCGGCACGAAGTCGATTGCGCTAAGGCCAATCAAGAATTGCGGTACATAGATGAGACAGCCGATAATGGATACGGCGATAGTAATAACAAGGACGTCCGAAGACTGCCAATACACGAGTGTAGCCATAACAACGCCGACCATGCTAATAATACAGAGCGGCATCCGGTTGCCTTTGAACAACTTGTCACTAAGTATACCGACGACGAGCGAGCTCACAATGGCTGCCCATTCGAATACAGCAAATGCAACGTGTGATTGCGTTTGGGTGAAGCCTTTTTCTTCCGTCAAGTATACTGGTACCCAGTTCAAGACACCGAAGCGAATGAAGTACACGAATACGTTCGCCAAGCACAGGAACCAGATAAATTTGTTTTTAAGTACGTATTTAACCAAGATTTCTGTCAGGGACAGCTTGTCGCCTTCTGGATTGCGTTCTACATCATCATAATCGTTGCGATATTCGTCGATTGGCGGAAGGCCGATCGATTGTGGCGTATCCTTGCCGGAGAACCATACAAATACGGCGATAATCATGGCCATAATCGAAGGAACGACGAAAATTGCGGATTGCCAGTAAGCATTGCCGAGAATCCCTAATGCAACACCGACGATTGGCGCAATAAGGCCTCCGCCGATATTATGGGATGTATTCCAGATTCCCATATAGGTACCGCGTTCTTTCTTCGAGAACCAGTTCGCCAGAGTGATACTGCAAGGAGGAGCACCCATGCCTTGGAACACCCCGTTCGCGATAAGCAGCATGAAAATGAGAAAGAACGTGGAAGAAGAGCCCATGAACAGGTTAATAATGGCAGACAGAAACAAGCCAATAGCGATAAAGCGCTGCGTATGGGCTTTATCTGCCAAGCTTCCCATGAAGAACTTGCTTATCCCGTAAGTGACGGCGAGTGCCGAGCTCAACAAACCAATTTGAGTATTGGTAAACCCGTACTCACTCTTCAAATAAACTGTAGATAACGTAAAGTTGCTACGTACTAAGTAGTAGCCTGCATAACCGATAGAAATACCGATCAATGTACGAATCCGGAAGATTCGGTACAACTTCGCGATCATGTGCTCCGGCAATCGAGGTATGGCGGGAGCTTTTTTCAACCAAGCAAACATTTTTCATTCTCCTTGACCTTTTGTGTCTGCACGCAAGTTGTTCCATTGATTCAAAATCTGTTCATGTCTGCGTAGTGAGCTGTGTACGGGAAGTACAGCTGAATTCGAAATATCCTGTTCGTTCTGATGAACGGTAGGAGTACCGAACGATACTTGTTCCAGAACAGCTGCTGCCTCTTGGGACAAGCTGTAATTAATGAACCAGTCCGCAGCGGTCTCATTAGGTGCATTCCGAATTTTAGAGATCCCGTTCACAGATAAGCTCGTATCCTTCGGAACACTGCTAACAAGATCGAATCCTGCATCGCGCAGCTTGCGCTGATCTCCGAGGAAATTGATACCGATTACATACTCGCCTGAACTAACGTATTGAGCTGGCATGTAACCGTTCACTGTGAGAAGCCCAACATTGCGGGTAAGACCCTTGAGAAAGGCCGTTGTTCTCTGCTCGCCCCACGCCTCGTATAAGGAGGAAAGGAATGTATATGCCGTTCCGGAGTAATTCGGATCGGGCATGACGATCTTCCCTTGGTAAGCAGGAAGAAGAAGATCTTCCCACTTCTTCGGCATCGTTAAGCCTAATGGCGCAAATTCCTTATTCCAACGGTCACGATTGACAGCAATAGACAATTGTTCAATCTCATATCCTGCCCAATACCCGTCTTCATCCTTGAATGAGCTGGGAATCGCAGCGAGATTCGAGCTGCGGATAGGGGAGGAGAGCTTCTCCTGTTTCATTGTCAAATGCGCGTCAATCGTTCCGCCGATGACGAGATCCGCTTGCGGTTTGGCAGATTCCTGTGTAACACGCCGCAATATTTCTTCTGTGGACAAACGAATGTACTCATACGTACAACCTGTTCGTTGACAGAATGAGGATAGCAATGCGCTACCGACTTCCTCACGAGCAGCGACGTATGCAACGATATGGCGCCCATTTAATTGGGGCACACCTTGCTCATCTACGGTGATCGTATTTTGATCTTTGGTACAGCCTGCCTGCGTGAATAGGCAGATAAATAATAGAAGGTAAAGGAATCGTGTCATTTTATTGTGCCCCTATGTTCTTCCCATGAAGTAGTGACCCCAATTTTGTCCGCAAATAGATTGAATTGCCGTTGTCATCCCCCATGTATTCCATGACGACGTAATCGGCGTATACGACCATATGCAGCAGATTGTTGCGGTCATTCAGCATCTCATTATCCTGTTTGAAAGCGGTAATATAAGCGAGCGGCTTTTGCTTGCGCAGCAGCAGCAGCTGTTTCATCTCTACCGGATCCTTAATTTCAGATGCCTGACTTATCTGAGATACCAAGTAACCCTTTTCATCATCTTGCAGACTTTCCTGTATACCATCTATACGATAGGTAAGCTCTTTGGAAGAGCGGATAAATTCCGCATAATGTTCTGGCGTATAGAACAGACTTAACAGCTGCGTCTGCATAGCAGACAGCATTGGAGTCTCATGTCCTGGGCCGTAAGACCATTTGCCAAGGGTTAAGGTATTTTCGAGCGAGAAGGTCTGCTCACTTCCGTTCAAATAGCGAATTCGTCCGGAGAACATGGCTTGTCCTTCATCTCTCGCAGTCATTATCTGCTTCGGTTCATACTGCTGCTTAATGCGATCCACATAGGATACAAATGCATGCAAACTTACCTCGTCATTGACCTGGAGAGCTCCCCATTTCCTATGAAAGATAGTTGCCTGCACGGGAAGGGAATCGCTTACTTTTTGCAGTACTTCATGCTTATCATAGATAAGGCCGACTTCTTGATAGACTTGTTCATTCAAGTAATAGCCGGCGATCATCAGCACCAGAATGACACCTCCAAATAGGAAGGCATTCCTTAACATCTTATTCATCCTTCATTATTCTCCTTGGACAGAATAAACGACTATCATTTCATAATCGCCTCGTAATTGTTTCGTAAATGTATTATTTCGTGAAAATCGGCAGCGGATGTGAATCAAGTGCTGCTGGTGAACGAAAATCCAGCGTAACGATAGTTCCGATTCCCTCCTCGGAATGGATAGACATCGAGCCGCCTTGTCTTGTCATTAACTGTTTGCAGATGAGCAGACCGAACCCGTTGCCTTCGCTGGAGCAAAGAAGGGAGTCATCTGCTGATGCGATCCTGAATCTCTCAATTAGCGAGTGACTAAGTCCGATACCATCATCTTGGAATGTAATGGATACTGTCTGCTCACTGGTGCGCTGTTGAATGATGAGTTCAGACGCATCGCTATATTTGATTGCATTATCAAGCAGATTCAACAAGATTTGCTTTGTCTTATCCGGGTCGGCTACGACCATTGTGGATAATAGCTGATTCGTAAGCTTAATCTGATATTTATCTAATCGTAGCTGAACAATATAGACAGCCTCATTTGCAATGGTTGCGATATCACATATGGTAGGTGACACCGAGAATGGGCTGTCGCTATATTTCGACTGAGACAGCAGTTCCTCTACTAGGGTAAGCATTCGTTCGCTTTCGACGGAAATATGGCGCAGGCTCGTCTCAACATCCTTACTGTCCTTCAACCGCGGAATTAAATTTGAATACCCCATAATTGCAGTCAGCGGAGTCTTCAACTCATGGGTGACCCGATCAAGGAAATCACGCTGCTTGTCCTTCTCACGACTTAATTGCTGAACATGAAGCTCGATTGCATCGGCCATAGCATGGAAGGAATGGGCGAGTTGGCTGATCTCTTCGTAGGCGCTTAATTCGATGCGTGTACTATAATTGCCGCTTGCCAGCTTCTTCGCCATATCTCGCAGCTGCTCGATAGGCTTGCTTAATGATTTCGCAAAGCGATTCGCAATAATCACAGCAACGGCAAGAATGAGAAGGAATGTAATCGCAAAGGTCGCATTCATTCGATTCAGTAATTGAGCCTCTTCTTCCAAGGGTTGAAGAAAACGAATCAAGCCGATGACTTGATTATCCACATAGATAGGACTCGAGAACAGGAGCAGCGGCGAAGGAGAAGCTTTTTGAATCATATAGGACTTGGTCCCATGCAAAGCTTGCTCCGTATCTTGATTTACATAAGACAGCGATCCGCGTTCCGTATCCGAAAGGACATGCTGCTGTGCATTCATGATCTGTACCCGGACACCCATCCGTTTGGACAAATAAGAGGCAATGAGCGTTGCTCCTTTTTGAAGCGTTTCTTTTGGTTCGCCCTGCTGCTCGCGTTCCACATAATTGATCGTATAGATCTGGGCCTCGATGCTGAGCTTCTGCAAGGAATGAACGGCTGATTGATAAATATTATTCTGCAGTGAGATGTCGAGCACAATATAAAGAAACAACATAACGGGTATGAAAAGGGCGAGTAGTGCCAAATAAATTCGTTTCTGTAAGGTCATCGGTTGTCCACCTTGTAATCATCATAGCCAACTGTGTCAGCAATCAATTTTATAGCCAACTCCATAAATGGTTTTGATACGATCACCTTCATTGCCGAGCTTTTTGCGAAGGCGCTGAATCATAATATCAACGGCTCTCGTATTTTCTGGATAGTCGAGCTTCCACACTTTCATGAGAAGATCGTCACGTGTAAATATGCGCTGCTTGTTCGATATGAGCAGCAGAAGCAAATCATATTCACGATAAGTTAATATTAGTTCCTTGTCATTTACGTGGATGGATCGCTTCTCTGAATCTACCCGGAACGGGCCACATTGAATAAGGCTGCCATTGCTGTCATTTACTTGAACTGGCTTATTCAATCTGCGTTCGATAACTTTAATTCGAAGCAGCAGCTCCGTGCTATGGAAGGGCTTGACAAGGTAATCATCTGCTCCTAATTGTAGTCCGAGCAGCTTGTCATTAATTTGTCCTTTGGCAGTAAGCATGATAATCGGAATATCCGCGTTGCTAGCGCGGAACTCGCGAAGCAGCTGATAGCCGTCTGTATCAGGCAGCATCACATCGAGAATAATGAGGTCGATATGCTCTTTCTGCCACTGCTCATTGGCTTCGCGGCCGTTAGCAGCGGTATGTACTTGATATCCTTCGATCTCCAAATTAAGTCGAATGAGATTCAAGATACTCTCTTCGTCATCGACAACTAGAATATTCATCGTGTTCTCCTCGTTGATAGGAATAATAGTGCTTATTTATAAAAACAGCCTTGGAAAAGGCCACTGCAAAAATCCTGAATGAACCACACCCATAACTGTACACGATAAGCGATGCAAGCATGCGTGGTAATGTTTGCTAAATATACAAAACTAATTGGTTCATTAGTCCTATAAAAAGCAACTTATCGCCTAGAAGATATTTAAAATTTATCAGTAATATAGTATGATTGTCGCATAAATACGGTTGCTTTGAAATGATGGCAAGTGCCTATCAACAAAGGGAAAGAAGGTGTCTGAAAATGGGGCATGTCCATCATATTCATGGGACATATGATTTGTTTCTCGTTATCGTTTCTTATTTAATTGCTGTAACTGCATCCTACTCTGCATTGGATCTTGCCGGGAGAATCAGTATGAGCAAAGGAAACAGAAGGTTAATCTGGCTAATATGCGGGGCAACATCAATGGGATTAGGCATCTGGTCCATGCATTTTGTGGGGATGTTATCCATGTCGCTGCCGGTGAAAGTTACATACGACATCGACTATGTAGTTATCTCCGTAATCCTTGCGATATTCGTCTCAAGTATCTCTCTCTTTACCGTAGCGAAGAAGAAGATCGGTATTGGCGAGCTTATCCTATCAGGCATATTGATGGCGCTTGGAATATCTGGCATGCATTATGTTGGCATGGATGCGATGATGATTGGGATTACCTATGATACAGCAATTGTGATTTTGTCGATTGCAATCGCGGTGACTGCTTCTGCGATCGCTCTGTGGCTTCTGTTCTATTTCCGCAAGGATCAAGCAGGAAGCGGAACATGGTACAAGCTGGGAAGTGCGTTGATCATGGGCGCTGGCATTGCAGGCATGCATTATACAGGTATGATTGCAGCTCATTTCTACATTGATCCGAACATTTATCGGAGATCTGCCTTATTGATCGATCCGGCAGTGCTCGCTTACATTATTGCCTGTGCGACATTCTTGTTACTGGGCATGACCTTATTCGGCGTATTTATCACCAGACGTCTGTCCCAGAAAGATTATGTGATTCAAGAACATGCTGGTTGGTACCGGACATTGTATGAGAACAATGTGGATGGAATCATATCCGTAGATACGAACGGACAAATCATTAGCATAAATCCTGCGGTCATTCGGATGATTGGCGGGCAAGCGGAAGAATACATAAACCAAAATATATCCAATATTCAAGCGATCGTTGCCGATGATTTAACTGAAAGAGCCCGCAAGTTGTACGATATTGCGATTGAAAACAAAACACATAGCTATGATACGGCAGTTATTGCGAAGGATGGGCGTCGGTTAGAGCTGAAGGTAATTATCGTACCGGTGGAGATTGAAGGTGAACTGGCAGGCAATCATGTTATCGCTCGTGACATAACGGAAGAGAAGAAAGCGAAGGAACAGATTAAGCATCTGGCCTATCATGATGATCTGACCGGACTGCCGAATCGTCGCATGTTCAACGAAATTCTGACACAGCTCATCAAGGATTGTGAACGGGAGGGTGGATACTTCGGCGTAATGGCCCTGGATATTGACAGGTTCAAGTTAATTAATGACTCGCTCGGACATACATACGGCGATATATTCCTGAAGGCTGTAAGCGATCGAATTATCTCCAGCGTAGAAGGGTATGAAGCAACGATCTCACGGCTCGGAGGCGATGAATTCATTGTACTCTGCCGTACGAATCCGGCTGGAACTGATTGTGAGAAATTGGCCACGCGTATCGTCGAGGAGATGCGGCAGCCATTCCGGCTGAAGGATAATGATTTCTACATTTCAACTAGTGTCGGCACGGCTATCTATCCGAAGGACAGCACAGATCCGGTTGAGTTGATTAAGAAGGCCGATGCAGCTATGTACGAGGTGAAGAAACACGGCAAGAACGGTCATCAATTCTACACTTCAGATCTCGATGTTGGCCTGCTAGGCAAGATAGAGCTAGAAGGTGACTTGCGCAAGGCAGTACAGAAGGGAGAGCTAGTCCTGCATTATCAGCCTCAAATCAGCACGGAAGAGAACAAAATGATCGGCGTCGAAGCGCTCGTGAGATGGAACCATCCGACGCGAGGCCTGTTAATGCCAGGCGCCTTCATTCCATTAGCTGAAGAGACAGGAATGATTAGTGAAATCGGCAATTGGGTCATTCGGGAGGCATGCCGTCAGATGAAGGAATGGCATGATGCGGGAGGTCCGCTTATTCCTGTATCTGTCAACCTGTCAACACAGCAGTTCCATCATTCGAATCTCACCGAGCAAGTGAAGCTGGTACTGCACGAAACAGGTCTGCCCTCGCAATATTTGGAACTCGAAATCACGGAGAGCATGATGATGGATGCGGGGATATCCACGACCATTCTGCATGAACTCAATAAGCTTGGCATTCGTATTAGCTTGGATGACTTCGGTACAGGATATAGTTCTCTCAGCTACTTGAAGACGTTCCCGATACATAAGCTGAAGATTGATAGATCCTTCATTACGGATATATCCAGCAACGAGAATGATAAAGCGATCGTTGCAACCATTATTTCCATGGCGCAGCATTTGAAGCTGAATGTGATTGCAGAAGGAATTGAGACGAAGGAGCAGCTGGATATTCTGACTGAGAAGGAATGTCGTGAAATTCAAGGCTATTACTTCAGTAAGCCGCTGCCTGCAGCCGATGTTGAGAGTTCCTTTTTTGTACCGCTGCGAACTGAAGATACGGTATGAAGATAAATGTAGAATAATTTTCGGTTAAATAAATGATCATGAAGACATATGAAATTGGTGTCTTCATAGTCACAATGAATTATAATGCTTTAACTTTAATAGCATTTTTTGATTATTTTTCAATGAAGAAGAATCGTGCCAAAATTCCGGTAATTGGGATAATGGTATTTCATTTTCGAATTATGGAAATGAGTGGATCTAAATCCTGTGACTTAAGTCGCGATAATGGTTCTTTCCTCATGAAATTACAATCCCGTATGCAGTGCTGGTTCGAAAGCGCGTCTATAGGTATGTGGAACCTTTGCAGAGCGTGAAGTTATGGGTAAGATGTGGTCGGGACAACTAATGAATGTATGTTCATATTGTCCTGTACATTTTCACCTATAAGTGACATGATGACACGGAAGGAGACAGTACGAATGACGAAGAGAAGCGAATGGAGCACAAATGTTAAAACGCTTATCCTTTCATGCGGGATAGTTGTATTAGGTGCCGCAGCAGCAGGCGGTTATGCTGGTACAGCGTACGCACATGGTTATATGGAAGGACCGACAAGCCGGGCGCTGCTGTGCAAGCAAGGAGAAAATAAAAACTGCGGTTCTATTCAATATGAGCCACAGAGTGTAGAAGCAAAAGGCAATTTCCCAGTAGGCGGTCCGAAGGACGGAGAAATTACAGGCGGTGGGATCTTCCCCGAGCTGTTCGAGCAATCGGCAGATCGATGGACGAAGGTTACCCTGCATGGCGGCAAAAACACGATGTCTTGGCATCTAACTGCTCCGCACAGCACGAAGGAATGGAAATACTATATTACGAAAAAAGGCTGGAATCCAAACGAGCCGTTGAAGCGCTCGGACTTGGAACTGTTCGCATCGTTCCAAGATGGCGGTAAAAAGCCACAGACCAAAGTATCTCATGAGGTAACCATTCCAACAGACCGCAGTGGTTATCATATTATATTGGGTGTCTGGGAAATTGCGGACACAGGCAATGCATTCTATCAGGTCGTGGATGTGAACTTGGTGAACAATGGCGAGGTTCAGCCTCCAACGGTTCCATCTTATCTCGAATCAAAAATCCAAACGGCTGCAAGTATTGAGCTTGGCTGGGCAGCATCAAATGCTTCAAACGGCATTAAACAGTATGAAATTTACCGTGATGGCAAACTCGTTGGCACATCTGTGACTCCATCCTATGCAGATAAAGGGTTAACTGCTTCCACCTCGTATGTGTATACGGTAGTCGCAGTTGACGGGGCTAATAATCGTTCAGCGGCAAGCAGCCCGCTTACTGTGACAACGAAGGCGGCTGTTGTGGATACAGAAGCTCCATCCGTTCCGACGAACGTAAGAGCGCCTCATACGATGACTACAGGTGTTCATCTCGTATGGGATGCATCCAATGATAATGTTGGGGTGGCCCAATACGAAGTTTTCCGCAATGGTACGTTTGTCGGTACAGCAGTAGAGCCATCCTTCATGGATCAAGGGCTGAAGTCTGGCACGACTTATACTTACACTGTAGTGGCTGTAGATGAAGCGGGCAACCGATCTGCGGCGAGCAATGCGGTTCAAGTGACTACGAAGTCGGATGAGCAGACATCGACGACATGGGACAGCACGAAAGTATATGTAAGCGGCGATCGCGTCACTTATCAAGGTCTGGATTATGAAGCAAAATGGTGGACGCAAGGCGATAAGCCAGGCTCTTCTGATGTATGGAAGCTGCTGAGCGATGTGGCACAAGAGTGGAATTCTTCAACCGCCTATGATGGACAAGCTAAGGTGACATATGAAGGCGCCACGTACCAAGCGCAGTGGTGGACAAAAGGCGAGACGCCAGGAAAAACAGATGTGTGGAAGCTTGTAAAATAAAATGCATAGTTGAATACAACCCGAAAAAGCCGTTCTCGAACGAAAGAAGCCGGAGAATTTACTCTCCATCCGCTCTCGTTATGGGACGGCTTTTTGCATGGATGTAGCCTCTGTTTACATTCCGTTTAAATTCATTGATTATGATGGACTCAACTTTACAAGTGGATAATATATAAGGAGCTGGGGATCAATGGATAGAGAAATAGAAGGAACGAAGGGGTCATTCGGAAATTGGCGGCAATTTTTACGCGTCATAAATGAGACAAAGCCATCGAAATTGATGTTATTTATTGCGTTGCTGATGAGTATTGGTTCAACTGCAGTCTCACTGGTAATACCGATGTTTACGAAAGGGATGGTAGACAACTTCTCCATGTCGAAGCTGGATACGATGCAGATTGTGGCGCTGGCCGCAGCTTTCATTATTCAGACGGTTGCTTCCGGTTTATCGATATACATGCTGAATCTTATTGGCCAACGGGTTGTAGCTGGATTGCGGGATCGATTGTGGAGGAAGCTCCTGATATTGCCCGTATCGTATTATGATGAGAACAAGACTGGTGAGACAGTAAGCCGAATTACGAATGATACCGGGATTGTGAAAGGGTTCATTACCGAGCATTTATCAAGCTTCTTCACGGGAATCGTTTCCGTGATCGGTTCATTTATCGTATTGCTGTACTTGGACTGGCAGATGACGGTCATTATGCTCGTTGTCATTCCACTCGCAGCACTGGTTTTACTCCCGCTTGGGAAACAAATGTTCAAAATATCAAAAGGCTTGCAGGATGAGACAGCGTCCTTCACTGCTGTATTAAGCCAAGTCCTGTCCGAGATTCGTCTCGTGAAAGCATCGAATGCAGAGTCCAGAGAATATGAGAACGGACGCAAGGGCATCAATAACTTGCTTCGTTTCGGCATTAAAGAGGGTGTCGTTCAGGCGTTGATCGCTCCGATCATGTCCTTTGTATTAATGGTCTTGCTTGTTGTTATCATCGGATATGGTGGAATGCGGGTATCCTCAGGCGTGTTGTCTGCGGGTGAGTTGGTTGCCTTCATTTTGTATCTGATCCAGATCGTGATGCCGATGAGTCAGCTATCGATGTTCTTTACGCAGCTGCAGAAGGCAATTGGAGCAACGGATCATATGATCTCCATCTTCGATGCAGCAGAGGAAGATCATGTACATGGCAAGCAGGTGGAACAAGCCGATCAACCGATACAAGTGGAGAATGTCCACTTTGCTTATGCTCAGGGTGAGCCTATACTAGAGGATGTAAGCTTCACGATTCCTGCTGGAAAAGTGACGGCAATCGTAGGTCCGAGCGGCGGTGGGAAGACCACACTGTTCTCGCTGTTCGAACGCTTCTATTTGCCAACCTCAGGGGCAATTAAGCTTGGAGAGGTGGATATTAACGAGTTCTCTCTCCAGTCTTGGCGGACTCAGATCGGTTATGTGTCACAGGAAAGTCCGCTTATCGATGGAACGATTCGTGAGAACATCTGCTATGGTATGAATCGTGAAGTGACGAACGAAGAACTGGAACATGCCGCGCAAATGGCATACGCAGACGGCTTCATCCAGGAGCTTGCTGAAGGGTATGAGACTCCTGTAGGAGAGCGGGGGCTTAAGCTGTCTGGCGGTCAGCGGCAGCGGATCGCTATTGCACGGGCATTGCTGCGCAACCCGCGTATCTTGATGCTGGATGAGGCAACATCTGCGCTGGACAGCAAATCGGAAATTGTTGTACAGAAGGCATTGAACAATCTGATGCAGGGCCGTACCACGCTCGTGATTGCACATCGATTGTCTACCGTAGTAGATGCGGATCAGATTCTGTTTGTCGAGAAGGGTCAGCTAACAGGCTGCGGCACCCATGCGACACTATTCGAGACGCACGAAATGTACCGTGAATTCGCTGCACAGCAACTCCGCATTTTAGATGAATCGGAGGAAGCTTGCTAGTAGGAAGAAAGGCGGTAAGAAGCAAGATGGCAACCATACTCGTCGTTGATGATGATCCACATATTCGCAAGCTCGTCACCGTATTTTTGCAGAAGGAGGGCTTCAAGACCCTTGAAGCCCCTGATGGGGTTGAAGCTCTTACCCAGATGGAGAGCAATAAGGCTGACTTGGTTGTGCTCGATATTATGATGCCGAACATGGATGGGTGGGAATTGTGCCGTGAATTAAGGGCGCTGTATGATATCCCGCTCCTTATGCTAACCGCTAAGGGCGAGACATCACAGAAGGTCAAAGGGTTCAACCTTGGAACAGACGATTATCTAGTGAAGCCTTTCGATCCGATGGAGCTTGTCGTTCGCGTCAGGGCGCTGCTCAAGCGGTACCAGATCGCTGCATCAAAAATCGCTCAGTTCGGACGTATCGTCATGAATCAGCATACATTCGAAGTAACCACTAGCGATGCGACGTTTTCATTGCCTTTGAAGGAATTCGAACTATTATTCAAGCTGGGCGGATATCCAGGCAAAACCTTTTCCAGGGAACAATTGATAGAGGATATATGGGGGTATGACTACGAGGGCAATGAGCGGACAGTTGACGTGCATATTAATCGCTTGCGGGAGCGGTTCCCTGAAACTGAGCATGGGTTCAAGATCAAGACGATTCGCGGGCTTGGCTATCGGCTAGAGGTGCTCGAATGACGCTTCGTGAACGATATGCAGCCTTTAAGGCGACGAAGATTGGCCGTGTTCTGAAATTCATAACAGGAATGGCAACCATATTACTACTCATCCTGGCATCCTGGTCATTATCGTATTTAATCAATCCTTATGTGATGAATTGGTTCGGATGGAGCCCAGACAGTTATTGGGCTTTTCTCGTATTGTGTGTGATGGGGCTGCTATTATTCATCACGGTATTGGCAATCATATTTCCATTTGTCCGCACCAAGCATGTCAAGTTCTATCAATCCATTCTGGATGCGCTGAAGAAAATCTCCCGAGGGGAGTTTGATATCCGTATTCCGATGAATGAGGATTTTCGGGATGAATATGGGTCCCTCGTTGATGGGATTCAACAAATGGCGGACAGCTTAGGGGAAATGGAGCAGATGCGGCAGGAATTCATATCGAATGTCTCGCACGAGATCCAATCACCATTGACCTCGATTCGTGGATTCGCGCGTGCCTTACAGAATGAGGAACTCAGTAAAGAGGAGCGTCTTAATTATCTTCAAATCATTGAAATGGAGACAATGAGACTATCCAAGCTCAGCGAGAATTTGCTCAAATTAACGTCACTGGAATCGGAGCATCATCTGATGGAGATGAAGCGCTATCGATTGGATCAGCAGCTTCGTAATATCGCGTTGATCAGCGAACCCCAATGGCTGGAGAAGCGCATCGAATTAGATTTGAATGTAGATAAAATGGAGATTACAGCGGATGAAGAGATGCTGAGTCAAGTATGGATGAACCTTGTGCATAATGCGATTAAGTTCACGCCTGAAGGTGGGGCTATTCATATCGAGGCGCGCATGTCTAATGGAACGGTTGAAGTGTGCATTAGCGATAGTGGGATTGGGATTGATGAGGAGCATATTCCGCATTTATTTGAGCGGTTCTTCAAGGCAGATGTGTCTCGCAATCGTACCATTGCTGGCAATGGGCTGGGGCTGTCGATTGTGCAGAAGATCATTCAGCTTCACCACGGAGATATCCAAGTGTCAAGTAGGAAGGGAGAAGGGTCGACCTTCTGTGTGAAGCTTCCCTTAGACGCAAATGCGGCAGCAGAGTCATCTATCTTAGAAGCAGGAAGCGCCGTTTCACGCAAGTAGCGTGAGCGGCGCATTTTTTTTAGGTGGCTGCTATCATTTAGTCTTTTTTTTTGGAATGGATAAGGTGCTCCATTCCTCGGACTTCAATTGCTTGGCAGCGTACACAATTTGACCGACATGATAGGCGTAATGAGACACCTGGCGCTCGATAGCCTCCATGACAGTGTGCGGCTGCTGTCGGATCGTCACCGTCTTGGTAAGATCATCGACGGTTAACGATTGGAGGGTGTCTAGAAACACCTTCCATCCCCGGTTCCACACATCAAGGAGCATCTCACGACTCGTAATGCTGTCCTCGAATTCTCCATCTCGATTGCGATGGTCCTTCTCGCCGTCTGTAGTGAGGAAGTCGGTCCAGCGTGAGATCATATTACCGGTCATATGCTTTACAATGACCGCGATGCTGTTCGAGTCCACATTGTAAGACCAGTTCCACTCTTCGTCCTCTAATTGTTCAAACGTTCGTTCACCCATCTTCTTCAATTCTACGAATCTTTCATTAACGACTTGCAAATAATGCTGGGCGATCTGGCTTTCCGCTTGGAACACCATACGAATCATCCTCCTCGAATGAACATCGTTACTATACGCCTACGGATCAACACGATATAATGAGTAGCATAGCAATTTCCTCTTGATGGAAAATGATACTTCGTATTATGC
>NZ_JMDX01000083.1:0-23006 GCF_000935845.1 Paenibacillus sp. E194 | reverse complement strand
TAAGTACATCTACCCTCTTGCTCCTATGCAGGAGGGTATGCTTTATCATGCCTTGACGGATGAATTGGATACGTACATCAAGTTATCTTGTTTCCAGGTTGAAGGGCAAATAGATTTGGAAATGTTAGATAGGGCTTTTAACATTGTTACCGAACGACATGATATTTTAAGGACGGTATTTGATTATTCATCATTTCAGCAAAATATGCAGGTGGTTTATAGAAAGCGAAGAGTAGCAGTTGAGTACATCGACATCACGGATCAAGGTGATGATCGTGAAGCGTATTTAGATCAATTAATCAGCCAATATCGATCGAGACGATTTGATTTAAGCAAGGATATGTTGCTGCGCATTGTCCTCGTTCGGATGAATGAGAATACCTACAGCTTGATCTTTCATCTTCATCATATTCTTATGGATGGTTGGTGCAATAGCTTAATTCTCATTGAATTATTTAAGATTTATAACGAATTAAAACATGGCATTACAGCGAGTTTGAACGAAGTCATTCCTTATTTTACTTATATAGACTGGTTAAAAAACAAAGATTTAGATGAAGCAAAAGCGTACTGGAAAGGTTATTTAAGTGAATGTAAAGAAGTCACAAAAATTCCTTTTGAAAAAGAAAATAAAACAAATGAAGTCATCAATAAAGAGATGGTGTTGGTTTTAGATGAGGAAAAAACGTTAGGTTTAGCCCGCATCGCGCAGGAAAGCAAAGTTACAGTAAATACTGTGATCCAAAGCATCTGGGCGATTCTTCTTAGTAAATACAATAATACGGATGACATTGTTTATGGATATGTTGTATCAGGAAGAAATGCTGAAATCGAAGGTGTGGAAATAATTCCGGGACTGTTTATTAACACGATCCCACTACGCGTGAAATTTACAGAGATATCGTTGTATCCAGACTTGATGAAGCACATAAGCAGCATCACGCTGCAAAACAATAAACATGACTATGTAAGCCTGACGGATATCCAAAATTTGAGTGAGCTTAAAAATGATTTGATCAGCAGTCTCCTTGTCTTTGAGAATTATCCTATCGATGAGAGAAGATTAAATGAAGAAATTTTTAAAAAACAACGATTTGAAAATACTCAATTCCGTGTTTGTGGTACCGCATCAGCTTATTGAAGGAACGAACTATAACTTAACGCTAATTGTCAATCACGATGATAAAATATCGATCAATTTTACATATAATGAAAATGCTTATTCTGAAGAGGGTATTTCAAAAATCGTAGGTGTGTTTGATGCTATTGTTGATCAAATTATAGAAAATAGACATATAAGCATTCAGGATATAGAAATACTCGATGCTGAAGACAAACATCAAATTCTCTCTGAGTTCAATCGTACGCATAGCAATTATCCTAAGGATAAAACCATCGTACAGCTGTTTGAGCAGCAAGTTGAGCAATTCCCCCATCATACAGCATTAATCTATCAGGATGAGCAAGTAACTTACCAAGAGCTCAACGAGAGAGCCAATCATCTAGCCCATCATTTAAGACAAAAGGGCGTAGGGAAAGAGGTGTTAGTAGGTATTATAGGAGAACGTTCCGTGGAGATGGTTATTGGAACTTTGGGAATCCTGAAGGCTGGCGGGGCCTATTTGCCCATTGATCCGACTTATCCGGCAGAACGAATGAAGAGCTTGCTTGTGGATTCCAATACGGGAGTGCTACTTGCCCAATCAACTTATTCGGAGGCGTTACGACATATTATCGATAGCCATATAGAAATAGTGCTTATGGATCAAGTCTCTAAGGAACTGTCATCATATAGCTCTGACAACCCGCTGTGGATCAACAGCTCTTCTGATTTGGCATATGTCATGTACACATCTGGCTCTACGGGAAAACCAAAGGGCGTTATGGTTGAACATAAAAGTGTTGTGCGGCTTGTGAAAAACACCAATTACGTGGAGTTCTCGGAAGGTGATCGGATTTTACAGACAGGAGCCATGGTGTTTGACGCATCCACATTCGAGCTTTGGGGAGCCTTACTAAACGGAATTGGATTGGTTTTGGTTGAGGAGCATACCCTCTTGCACGCGGAAAAGCTAGGAGAAGCGATTAGACAAAACCAGATTACAACGATGTGGCTGACGGCTCCTTTATTTAACCAACTGGTTCAACAGAATGTCATGATATTCGCAGGGCTGAAGACCTTAATTGTAGGCGGAGATGCGTTATCCTGCGAGCACATTAATCAAGTAACAAGGGCGCATCAGTCGCTTAAGTTGGTTAATGGGTATGGTCCAACAGAGAATACAACTTTCTCAACCTTTTATGTCATTGAGGAAGAGTTCAACAGTCCTATACCGATTGGGAAAGCGATTAGCAATTCAAGCGTATACATCGTCGACCGTCACAACCATCTGCAGCCTATTGGAGTGGCCGGTGAACTATGCGTTGCTGGAGAAGGACTGGCTCGCGGTTACTTGAACAATGCGGAATTAACGGCAGCGAAGTTTGTGCCGAACCCGTTTGAAGCGGGTGCAAGAATGTATAAGACAGGAGACCTAGCTCGCTGGTTGCCTGATGGGAATATCGAATATTTGGGTCGCATCGATGAACAGGTCAAAATTCGCGGCTACCGCATTGAGCCAAGTGAAATCGCCCAGCAATTAATGCTTCACGAGCAAATCCAAGATGCAATCGTAGTGGCCCGAACAGGAGAGGATGGACAAGCGTATTTGTGCGCGTATGTCGTCAGCGATGTGGATCTGTCCGTATTAACGTTGCGGGATCATGTCTCTGCATCTCTGCCGAGCTACATGATCCCGTCGTACTTCGTACAGATGGATCGGTTGCCGCTAACCCCTAACGGCAAGGTAGACCGCAAGGTGTTGCCGGAACCGGATGGTGAGGTACATACTGGAGTAGAATTTGTGGCACCTCGAAATGAGATGGAGAAATCAATTGCCCAAGTCTGGGAAAAGGTACTTGGCGTAAAGAATGTTGGAATCCATGATGAGTTTTTTACCTTAGGCGGAGATTCGATAAAAGCCATTCAAGCTATCGCCCAGATGGGCAAAAAAGGGTACACGTTTGAGATTAAGGATTTGATGAATAACCCCAGAATTAAAGACTTGGTCGTTCATAGCAAGCATACGAAAAGAGCGATAGATCAGCGTGAAGTAACAGGTGAAATCGAGCTGACGCCCATTCAAAAATGGTTTTTAGAGCAAGAAGACTTGATGAAGGATCATTTTAATCAGGAACTTATGTTGTTTAGTAAACATGGCTTTAGAGAAGACAGGATTGAGCGAGCTTTTGATCGAATTGTACAGCATCATGATGTTTTAAGAGCAATAGTTGTTGACCACAAGTTAATAAATCGTGAAGTAAGCAATAAGTTATATGACTTTCGTATTTTTGACCTTCGGGGAGAAAATATACAGAATGATTATATAACTGGCTTATGCACTCAACTCCAAGCAAGTATGAAATTATCGAAAGGCCCGCTAGTAAAATTAGGGTTGTTTAAAACAGACAAAGGCGACTATTTACTTGTATCCATCCATCATATGGTTGTTGATGCTGTGTCATGGAAAATTATTATGGAGGACTTCGACACACTCTATCATGGACAAGAACTGAATTTGCCTTTAAAAACGACGTCCTTCCAAGAGTGGGCATTCAAGCAAAAACAATATGCTAGCGGATCTACAGTGAGAGATGAACGTAAATACTGGGATAGTCTTGACCAATGGGAAATTAAAAAGCTTACCACGGAGTATGAACCTCAAAGTATACAAGGCGCCGAGATCATCAATAAAACAATCGTATTAGATAAGTCGTATACTGAGAACTTATTAACCAAAGTAAATAAAGCGTACTCAACGGAAATCAATGATATCCTTCTGTCGGCTTTGGCCCTTACGTTAGCTAACTTTAACCAAACCGAACGAATACTAATTAATTTGGAATCGTACGGAAGAGAACAAATCGTAAACGATGTTGATATCACAAGGACAGTTGGATGGTTCACTAGCCAGTATCCTGTAGTTCTGCACACCAAAGATTGTGTATCGGACTTAATAATAAGTACAAAGGATACACTACGACGAATCCCCCGTAAGGGAATAGGCTATGGAATCCTTAAATATTTATCACCTTTTGAATTGAAGGCTATTCGTAAACCAGATATAAGTTTTAATTATTCTGGAGAGTTCGATGAGATTGTTTCAGGTAAAAACTTCACCTTATCTGATATTTCACCAGGTGATTCGGTGAGTAGAGATAGCAGCAGATTGTATCCTCTGAATATTTCGGCAATGGTACTCCATAAACAGTTCAATCTTACTTTGAGCTACATTAGGGAAGAATTTAATGATGGTACCATTGAAGGATTGTTACAGCGTTACATCGAGAGTCTTAAACTGATCATTGATCATTGCATATCCCAGGAAAATGTAGAAATAACCGCTTCGGATCTTACAGATGAGGACATCTCATGGGAAGAGCTCGCACCATATTACACGCAAATCAATACTATAAAACGAATATACCCGCTTACTCCGATGCAGGAAGGGCTGCTTTTCCATTCGATGGCGGATCACGGTGAATACTACCATTTAAATTTGGAACTTAGGATGACTGGAGCACTGAACGAGGAGTTATTTAGGAAAAGCTTTATGGAGCTCGTAGCCCGCCACGACGTCTTCCGAACCAATTTTGACAGCAATAGTTTTACAGAAAACATGCAGATCGTTTATAAATCTAGAGATGCTGAGTTCACGTATTTCGATATTAGAGACTTACAGGTCGATAAGGAAGCGTATATCGAACAGCTGATCATAGCAGATAGGAAAAGAGGGTTTGATTTATCTAAGGATAACCTAATCAGACTTTTTGTAGTGAGGATGAACGAACAGGAATATAGTTTGATTTTAAGCAATCACCATATTATTTTGGACGGATGGTCTTTTGGAATCATTAGTAGTGAGCTATTCGATATCTATAGCCGTCTCTTGCAAAATTCTATTGTAGAGGCAAAGAATATAAGGCCTTATGAAGAGTACATCAAGTGGATAGGTTCGCAGGATAATACGGCTGCTCTAAATTATTGGTCGGCGTACTTGAAGGGCTATAATACTACAATCGAAATTCCGTTTAAAAGGGCTTTAACGACTCAAGGAAAACCACAAGAGGTCATTTTAAGCCTGGATAAAGGTATTATCAAGCAAATAGAGGTTATGGCAAAAAATAACAACGTTACAATCAATACGATCCTCCAAAGTGTATGGGCGATCCAGCTTCAAAGATACAATAATGTGAATGATGTCGTATTCGGATTTATTGTATCGGGTAGAACCACCGAAATATATGGAATTGATGAAATGGTAGGCTTGTTTATCAATGCCATTCCATTGCGAGTGAATACAACTCATGAAAGAAAATATAACGAAGTGCTACGGAAAATAAAATCGGATTTTAATGATAGCGAGCCCTACCAATATTGCTCGATAGCTGAAATACAAAAGCTAACTGAGGTTGGTAATAGCCTCATAAATGGATTGATGGTCTTTGAAAATTATCCGATTGACAAAGATATGATTAACCAAGATAAACAGGATCAGGTAAATTTGCAGATTCGTTCTGCTCGGAGTTTTGGGGAGACGAACTACAACTTTAATATCAAAGTATTTCCGGGAGAAGAGTTTGTTGTAAAATTTGACTACAATGATGGGATATATGGTGAAGAGGAAGTAAATAAAATTAAAAACCACTTCTTCAATATCTTAAACCAGGTTCTTACCAATCCGAATATACAGATCGATGACATAGAAATTGTGGGAACTGATGAGAAGAGCGAAGTATTGGATCACTTTAATGACACCTACATGGACTATCAAACAGAGGATACGATTCAAGGTCTCTTTGAATATCAAGTCACGAAAAACCCAGAAAAAACAGCGGTTGTATTTGGCGAGGATACAATAAGCTACAGTGAATTAAATAAGAGAGCAAATACATTGGCCAAACTTCTCAGGGATAAGGGAATAGGTGTAGAATCCATCGTACCCATTATGATCGATCGCTCCATTAACATGATTGTAAGCGTACTTGCTATTTTAAAGGCGGGCGCTGCCTATCTGCCAATTGATTCGAACTATCCTGAAGACCGAATCAATTATATACTACAAGACAGTAAAGCTGAAATTCTGCTTTCTACTCATACCCTTACGCAAGTGCGAACTCTTCACATCAAAGAGGTTATTGATTTAGAAAATGAGGGGCTGAACGAACTCTCTGTTGGACTAATCGATAATATCAACCGTTCCAATGATTTAGCCTATGTGATCTATACCTCGGGTACGACCGGGAAACCTAAAGGAGTTATGGTAGAGCATAAAGGTGTTATTAACTTGAAGCATTGGTTTGAGCGTGATTTTGGAATAGGTAACGATGAACATATCCTGCAATTCGCAAGCATGGCGTTTGATGCGTTCTCATGGGAACTGTTTATGGCGTTATTGCTTGGCAATACACTCTATATACCTGATAAAGATGTACTGCTCAATACGGATTTATTAAACGAATATATAAGAACTCACAGAATCACAACCGTAACTCTACCTCCATTTGTAGCGGCTAATTTAGAGCTAGATAACGGATTGAAGCGGGTAATTACGGCAGGAAGCGAACTAAAATACGAACAAATCTCTCATCTGCTTGGAAGAGTAGAAGTTTTCAACGCATATGGCCCGACGGAAGATACCGTATGTACGACAACTTGCAGGCTATCTCAGGATCACAAAGTGAAAATGTCGATTGGAGCCCCCATTAGAAATCATCGGATATTGATACTGGATGCCCATAATAAACTGGTTCCAACGGGTGTAACCGGTGAACTGTGCATCGCAGGTATAGGGTTAGCAAGGGGATACTTGAATAACGAACAATTAACGAAAGAAAAATTCATTAATAATCCTTATCAGCCAGAAGAAATCCTTTATAAAACAGGAGATATGGCTAGATGGTTGTCCGATGGAAATATCGAATATGTAGGAAGAATTGACCATCAGGTTAAAATAAGAGGATATCGAATCGAAATAGGCGAAATTGAACAAAACCTGTTAGAATTCCCAGAAGTGACTCAGGTTGCAATTATCGATAAGGACGTGGATGGAGCGAAGTATCTCTGTGCCTATTATGTGGCCGAGAAGGAAATAGCCATCCATACATTACGAGAAACTTTAGGCATGAAATTACCTGCCTATATGATCCCAGCGTATTTTATTAGAATGGATTCCTTACCATTTAATTTCAACGGTAAAGTTGATCGAAAGCGATTACCTGAAATAGAAGGTGTAATAAAGACTGGCACTCATTATGAGGAAGCCGAAAATGAAGTGGAAATTTTAATTGTAGATATTTGTAAGAGTGTATTAGGGCTGCAGAAACTAGGCGTAAGGGACAACTTATTTGAAGTTGGCGGGGATTCAATACGGATTGCAAAAATATACAAAGAGTTAAAGAAGGTAAATATCCACATTTCAATTAAAGATATTTTCTATTATGAAAATATACGTGATATTTATAAACACTGGGTAAATAGAGAAACGCAATTCAATGAAGTTAGGCATGAGGACACGGAGTGTATTTCAACGAGCCTAACGAAATGGAATCAGGCGCTAACCGACAAGCTTAATGAGTTTAGTAATAAGATTGTAAGTCCGAACAAAATAGTGCAGGTTTATCCACTATCAGCGATGCAGGAAATTCTACTAGATACAAACAAAACATATAGTGGGGCAATATTGGATTTTAACCATAAGGTCAATGTGCAGCTGCTGAAAAAAAGCATAAAATGTGTCATTAACGAACAAGGTTTATTAAGGAGCGTTCTAATAAATTCAGTTCATCAAACCATGATCCAAGAATATGACGTGGTAACGGATATTGATATACCTTATCTGGACTTGGAGCATGCGAGTGAAGAGCAAAAAGAAAGCATTCAGTCCTACATTCATGAACTTTATGGAGAACATGTAGAGGGTACAGACGTTTTTAACAAATTATTGTATAAAGTGATAATGATCAAATTCGCTGAAAATGACTATAAGGTATATATGCCCTTTAATCACCTCATTTTTGATGCGATGAGCTTCGAAATCATCGAAGCTAGTATTCGGCAAGCATATTCAAATAATGGTGAATTGAAAGGGCCTAATATATTGCAATATGAGCATTATGTTAAAGAGCAGCTGAAGGGCCCTCAAGGAGTAACGGAAAAGGAACTTATCGAGAAGTTTAATCTAAATGATTTTCACGATAGTTTTAGTCAATATTACAAAAAATATAAGAAAGCATCATTAATAAATACAACCATTTCCATTCCGATGACAGAAGATATTCGTAAATCCGTTGAAGAAATGCCATGGGATATATCCTTAAAAGTATTTTTGAAAGTTTTAGAGCTTAATTTTGAGCTTGATAAGATACCGTTTGCGATCCTTCATACGGGAAGAAAATATCAAACAAACAATTATTATCATACAGTTGGGGCATTTATTGATATTCTTCCTCTTTGCTTAGCTCGTGATCAACATCTAGCTATGGAAGAAATAAATGAATATACTCGTTTTGCATCTGAGAAAAACATAAATTTTGCAGCCTTGCTTTCTCACGAGGAACCGAAGAGCAAATATAAGAAGGTGAGGCGTGCATTTAAAGATACGTATAGCTCAGAAACGATAAATATTCCGATTTTTAACTATCTAGGTCTGTATGATTCACAAGCAGAGATGAAGGACGAGCTTAGTGCAATTAAGGATATGTTCCGTAGTAAGACTAACAAATTGTCGACAGAGATCGCTATCGCAGTCCTAGAGAATAAACTCATGATTAACTTATTTTGTGAGGAGCACCAAATACCAAAGATTACAAATGAGATCCATAACTTCATGAATAACGTAAATGAATTGCTCCTTATCTAAAATAGATTCTGAATTAAGAATCGAGATCGTAAAAGAAGCGTTGGAGCGGGAGTGTAAAGATAAGATTTGTGCATTTGTTTGATATCTAACAAGCACAAATCTTATCTACATTCAACTGCTGAAGTGGGTTACGGCCGATTATTCAGAATTGGTTAACAAATAATATAAATGAAAAGGTAAGGCATAGAGAGTTAAGGCATAGTATTGAGAATTATTTCACATATTTGTAGTTGAAGAATGTTATTATGCTAGAAATAAACGCCAAGCCAGTTAAGCAGCCATGTGTAAATTGAGTGTTTATTGAAATATTCGTTGTATGAATTCAATTGATGTATATAAGCAGATATTTTATAACGCGAAGATAACTAACGGCAAATGCTAATGCTTAGCAATGAAACAATTAAAAACAATTCTGTAAGCAGTGAAGATTAAACAAAGTAAAACAGAGTTAAAATGAACAATTAATATGAATAATGTACTCAATAATAACCAATACATGATATGGTGAAATTAAGGAGATCAAGCAGCTGATTGAGGCCAATTTGAGAGACTCCTTTTCAATCTATAGTACTGTTTCACAAAACCCGTATTTTGTACATATGTCTATAAGTTTATTCAAACCCTTGTCTTGCCTATCTTTATATAAGATGTTACAACATTTAATCTGATTTCATGCAGTTGGATAACAAGAACTTAGAGACCTTTCTTTCTCTAATGTTGATGCTAACTAAATATTAAGACTCCAAATATAATAGTCAGCACCACAATAGCTGTCAATGAGGATACTTTCGCAAAGCGAATTGCCGAATTAGATATTTCAGGTTCTTCTTTATACATCCATCGTTTCCCCCATAATAAACTATCCTCAGGACAAAAATAAGTCCATATTAATACTCCATACATAGGAATCATAAAAACAAAAAACACAAAAATTCCAGCTATCATCTTTTCCACTACATCACGCTCCCTCTACCATACCCCAATAATGGATTGGACAATTCTTATGGCCTCCAATAAGTAGGATTTCGTCTTATTTAAGTATACCATATATTGGAACCATTCTGTCCTTTAGCTTAATAGGGATCCCGCTCCATTGATGATTATGATTGTTTAAAAACATGGTTTCTGCTTTCACCTAGCTGGATCTTCTCTAAGGGCGTTCTATAACCGCGACCCCGAAGCGGATCTTTATTCTTCTCATGGACGAGCTGCTCAATCGTGTGAATCACCCACGACATTCGCTGGTACGCGAAGTTTTCTACAATGTAAGGTTGATAATGCTTAACCTCAAAAAATATGGTTCCACCAATATTTGCTCTATAAATTGGGTTTTGCCTTTTAGATGGGTTGTTCTTGTTCCATATTTCTAGATACAAAAATTTATTGATGTCGTATAAAGATTTTTTCCCTTCTCGGATAGTATATGTGTTGGTTAAAGCCTCGCACAAAAAAACTGGTAAACAAACTGATGGGTTTATCCGGATGTCCGTAAGAGTATTGAATTGCATTGCTCGAAGCTATAACAGCATATCCTCTCCCGGCAAATTCATCTGCTGTTTCATTGATATTAAAGACAGCGGTATTATCGATCATAAAATTCCCCGCCATACAAGCAGTCTAAAAATAGAATTTTATTCTTCGCTGAAATTGCATCTAAACGATGGGTAAAGGCGGTTTAGGAAAGACAACAGTTGTTGCTTCTCTGGCAATAGGTTTAGCAAGCCGTGGGATCGGTTCATCTCACGACAACAGACCCAGAAGCTCACCTCTCGCTCGTGGAGATGATATAGAGGAGAAATATCCCCTCCTTCAGGTCAGTCGAATTGATCCCAAATTAGAGACTACTCGTTACTCCAGTGAAATCATTGGTATGAATGCAGACCATCTGGATCAGGATGGTCTGGAACTATTAAAAGAAGACCTTGCCTCCCCTTGTACAGAAGAGATCATGGTCTTCCGTGCATTTGCACGCATCGTAGAGGAAGCCGATCGTCATCGACTACAAGCACCCGAATTTCTGACATATTGCTCTCCCGCTTCTTTAATCCTAAATTCAAATGTTAACTATTTTATGATCTTTCAAAAAAATCAATTTCCAGTTAGGGATAGATAGTCTAGGCCTTTGCCGAAGCTGTATTGCTTACCTACTGGCTGCTCCAGAATTTGATTTGTCTCACGTTATGGGGTCAGCCCCCTTAATGGATAAAAAAAGTGTGAGCATTCCGGAGGCTAATTATGGTTTCTAAATTCTAATATCTCATCAACAGCTCGTACATACCCACCTGATTCACGGAAGGATTGTTGCATGTTTACAGCGGCTGTCTTGTAAGATGCGTGGCTAAACACATGGTCTGCGGCTTCTCGGATTTGCTGTGCAGTCAAGCCATCCATACGTAATGTAACACCCGCTCCAACTTTGGAGATTCGCTCGGCAATGACTGGCTGATCCGCGCTTTGCGGGATAACAATGAGCGGAACTCCGTAATAGAGACCTTCATGAGCACTATTCATGCCACCATGTGTAATAAATAATTTCGTGTGTGGCAATAGATCGGTTTGTGGCACAACGTTTTTTACAATGAAGTTCTCAGGGATCTCACCTAAATTAGAAATTTGGACTTTATCGCCGATCGACATGACAATCGTATGCTCCGTGTCTCCCAAAGCTTCCATACAGAGCTTATAGAAATCAATCGCTTGGTTAAAGACGGTACCGAGTGAAATGTAAATGAGGCTTCTCCCTTCGATTTCTGTAAGGTCGAAGTCCGTTTGGCTGACCTGTGAAGAGATGGATGGCCCAACAAATTGAAAGGAATGATCAAATGTTTCTCCTTCAGGTTGGAACTCCCTTGTTGTATACACAATGGTAAGTGGTGCTGGGTTACAAAATACCTCATAAGGAGAATGAATCTCCACTTGATAGGTTTCCTTCACCTTGTCCGTCAGGCTTACAAATGTATCATGGATAGGCTTCGCGATCTCTGCAGGTACACTTGCATGGAACTGTTCCATCATGCTATCGAAGGTTGCCTCTGATTGCACAAAAGACGTACAGGAATTGATTGCAGGAAGTTTCAATATGTGAGCCAGTATTCGTCCACAACCGAACATAGAATCATGAATAATGTAATCGAATTGCTCTCCCTTGATCTGTTCAAGTACGCTTGGTATGACGACATCTGCCGTAAGCAGCAAGCCGTTGATACGTTCAAGCACATAATTTCGTCCACCTGAAATAAAGGCTTTGATGAATTTCTGATCATCAAATGTTCGTACGATAGCGCCTGTCTTCTCCAATCGCTCCCGGAATGCTTCAATGCAGAAGTATACGACCTCTTCTCCCCGTGAGATAAGTTCCTGTACGACTCCAATCGTGGGATTGATATGTCCCACTGATCCCCCATTTATAAATAAAACACGTGCCATTATCATCACTCCTAGATAATACGATTCGCTTACATTGTTCACAAGGATTTCCAAGCCCTCGCTTGACTCGTACTTGAAATTGTATTCGGGATCAAGTTTATCATAGTATACAAATAGTACAAAGAATTTTTGTATAACCCCCGTAAATTTTCTCACTGCTGATGTAATTAGTGCAAATCCTATCATAAATGAGGATAAACAAAAACATGCTAGAGCAAAAAAACATCTCCCCAAATGAATGGGGAGATGTTCATGTTTTGATATTAATTAGTGAGTAATGGATGATTTCGGATATAACGTTGTTCCCCAAATCGAAACATTAATATCGCTAGCTAACGGAACGTTATATTCATCAACAACTGTTCTCCACCATTCCCAAGCAAGACCTGTGCATTCTCTTGCAAAAATTCTTATGTTCTTGGCATTAGGCGGAAGTGGGATTTCTGTTGAGAAATGAGCAGTTCTATCGCGCCAATTTCCATCCCAACTTTTACGAGTCAAGATTTCTTGTCCATTTGCATCATATGAAAACTCGTCCCAATATACTTCAAACTGAGCTACATATGCACCACTATGATCAAGCTTAATTTTACCCTTCGTATATTCCGTCGTTTTCGTCTCGATATACTCGGTATTGTTGTGAACGGCAGCTATGGAATTGTCTTTCAAGAAGACACTTGTATATGAAATCGGGTAAGCTGGATTCTTGCTGCTGAATTCTGCATTGTCCTTGATTACGCTTTGGATAACATTGAAGTCTTTCGTAACAACTTGGTTATGTGTTTGCGCGTCGCCACCTAGTACAACGGCAGTAAACGAACTGTTTTCATAAATATCTTTGTACTGACCGCTAGCTTGAATGCTAGGATTATTGAGCAACAATTTAAATGCCGTTTGTACATCATTGCTCTTGGAGGTCGTCTCCAATTTCACATAAATGGTTCTGCCATATGCAACGTTCGATACCATCAGCGGCGGAGTCTCACTGCTAACCCCTTTACGGACTAACTCAGCAAACGACACACTATCATCAAACAAGTCCGATGGATTGTTGGGCAGTCCTGCACTTACGGTATAAAAGATTTGCTTATAAGCTGCAACCATCACTTTTTTCTCGCCGTTTGCGACCGCGTTAAAGTCGATTCCAAGCGTACCGTTAAGCACTTTAGCGTTCACATTCAGTGCACTGGAAATTTGATTTTGGCTGTAAACCATGGATTCAGCATACTGTAATCTAGCTGGCAGTGTATGCGTGCTGGAGTACTTCTCGCCCCATGTCGATACGAGCTGATCAATGGCACTAGATACGCTGCCGTAATTTGGATTTTGAACGGAAATTGTGTTCTCGTTCTTCAACCCAGGCAGATCAATGCTAATATCCATTGGCTTTCTCGCAGCCATAACCAGACTAGGCTGATTATCCGCAAAATCCTTATTTGCAAGCTGTATTGCGCCTGGATAAGTGCGATTCGTGATTGAATCAATGATTGAAATATCTACGGGTGACGTTGTAAGTGATTTTTTGTCCCGTTCAACCACGATGAATTTACCATTGGACTGAATGCCTTCTTTGGGAACAAAACTACTGATTTGATCCCCTTGTACAGCCAAAACCTCATTGCGATTATAGTTCAGGCCTGCGATTCCAAGATCAATATCATTGGATTCGTTGGGTGCCGCGGAGGAAATACTCGCAAAAGTGAACACTTGCAAACTAACTAACAGACTTACGAGTACTTTCCTTCCTTTCACATAGTTTGATTTTTTCTTCATACAATTACCCCTCTTTATGTAAAATTGTAGTACTAATGTACTACATTAATTTTTTTATCGGTAATTTGGTATGAAATTTTTATATTTTTATTAAGAAATAATACGAAACTTCATAACTTTTATGACAGGAATAAAATATTTTTAAGTATAATTCGATTATTTAGAATAATATATTCAAAATTATAGGATTTTACTTGTTGATTCTAGTATTGTATATGATACACTAAAATACCATGAAAACCCTTTTTTTGAAAGAGTAAAAAAGGGTAACATAAAACACTCCCCTAAGCATCACATTAGGAGAGTGTCGATGAACCTGTTACATAAAAAGGGCAGCTTTGCTGATTGGTTAAGAGCAGGAAGGGAACAATAGTACATAACGTCAATTAAGATTAGCCAATCAATTCCACGCATGAGAATGCGCCTTATTTCCAACCATAATTATGCGGCAACTCTAAATGGTATATGAGCAAATTGATTTCGCATATGGAGGTGTAGAACTTGAACTGTAATGTTGGAAAAACGGAACAAGCGATTCGAATTTCGGTTGGAGCTGCAATCATCTTTACGGGACTTTATTACAGAAAATGGTGGGGATTAATTGGATTGGTTCCTATCATTACAGGCACAACCCGCTATTGTCCGGCGAATGCAGTTCTTGGCATACAAAATTGTAAAAAAGTGAAATAATGCTTCCCTTCGCTTTACTATTTACCGTAATCCAATGATGATTGGTTGAAGTCTCCAATAAAGAGTCTAAAACCTTAATAGGTTTTGGACTCCGCTTCATCCAAATTCTTCAGCCATCCGTTGACCGCCAGTTCTTTTTCGTCATAATCCCGGTTGATTCGGCGGATTGGCCTTGATATAGGAGATAAATGCCCGCGATGCATAAGAAAGATATTTATCCCGAGGATAAATGAGAGCCAACTCCCAAGCAATTTCCGGTTGGGAGACGGTGACGGCATGAATGGCAAGATGGTGCAATCGGTTCGCCATCGATCGGGGAATCAGTGATATTCCTAGTTGCGAAGCTACCATCTCGCAGCAGAAATCCCATAGCGAGGTCAAATGAGCCACCTTGGGTTCGAACCCAGCCTGCAAGCATGCTTGCTCAACTACATCATGAAGGGCAAATTCCTTGGTGAACAGAATGAAGGGCTCATTCTGCAATTCGGTCAAGCTGACGGATTTCCTTCCAGCCAGCCAGTGATGATTGCTCACGATGACAACCAGTTCTTCCGTTAACAAGGAAACCGTTCGATACAACTGCGTGTTCACCGGCAGCACCGTGACCCCAAAATCGATATTTCCTTGATCCATCTGCATCTTTACTTGTTTTGCGCTGTATTCTACCATTTGAATCTCAATCTTGGGATAGCTCTTTTTAAATCCGGCAATGATCTTTGGGAAAAGCAATGCGCTGATTGTAGGCATGATCCCCATTGTTACTTTTCCTTTTTGCACGTGAACCAGTTCATTTACGGAAGAAGATAAATCCTCTAGCATCTGCAAAATCTTCAAAGCTTTCTCGTTAACCAGCCTTCCTGTATCGGTAAGTACAACTTCCCTGTCGGAACGGTCAAGCAACATAACGCCCAACTCATCCTCGAGACTTTTGATCATCTTGCTGATGGATGGCTGAGAAACATACAACACCTGCGAGGCTTTTGTAAAATTTTTATGCTTGGCTACTTCTGCAAAATAATGAAGCTGTTTAATATCCATCTGATCCGGATCTTCCTCCTTCCCTTACAGGCAAAGTGGTATCCAAACCATTCATCCCTTGGCTCAAGATCATGATATGCCTGACACGTCAAAAACAGCACCTCGCGCCGCTAAACGCTTAGTGCCGTTTCGGAAATGCCGATGGATTAAACCGGATATACCGGGTGCTTGCGCTCTGAGAAGACGACAGCTTTTGATGAATAGGCCGCAAAACGGTTCACTAACTCGGTACGCAGTGAATTGGCGGGAATAATTCCGTCAATAATCATTTCGGAGGCTAGCCGGTAAATATCAATGTCCTGCTTATATTCTTCACGCTTTTGTTCGATAAAGGCAGCCCGCTCGCTTTCAGGCAATTGAGTAATTTTATTGGCATAGACCGCATTGATTGCAGCCTCTGGCCCCATCACCGCGATTTGAGCTGTAGGCAGTGCGAGACAACAATCCGGTTCAAATGCAGGACCAGCCATCGCATAAAGACCCGCTCCGTACGCTTTGCGAACGATTACTGAAATTTTAGGCACGGTCGCTTCGGACATCGCTGAAATCATTTTCGCCCCGTGGCGGATAATTCCTGCCCGCTCCACCTTCGTGCCGATCATAAAACCGGGGACGTCGGCAAGGAATAGAAGCGGGATATGAAAAGCGTCGCAAAGGGTAATAAATCTGGCTGCCTTATCCGCTGAATCGAGGAACAGCACGCCACCCTTTACCCGTGGCTGATTGGCAATGATCCCGACCGGTTTTCCGTTCATTCGGGCCAGTCCTGTAATAAGCTCACCGGCAAACAGCTTCTTCATCTCAAAAAATGATCCTTCGTCGATAATACGATCAATCAAGTCATACATATTGAACGGGGCATTCTGATTGGTCGGGATGAGCTCTTCCAATGATTTCTCAAAGGATGGCGGTGCCACTGGTTTCGCAACCGGCGGTTGTTCAGAAAAATGGGAGGGAAAGTATGAGAGATATTGCCGCGCCATCAAAATGGCTTCCTCTTCATTCTTCGCCAGCACATCCCCGCATCCTGAAATCGAGCAGTGCATGTGCGCGCCACCCATCTCTTCTAGCGTAACCTTTTCTCCGATCACCATCTCCGCCATCCGCGGGGAACCAAGATACATGGATGCATTTCCATCTACCATAATCACGATATCGCAAAATGCTGGAATGTAGGCTCCGCCCGCAGCTGAAGGGCCGAACAGCAGGCAGATTTGGGGGATTTTGCCCGACAACTTGACCTGATTGTAAAAAATACGGCCAGCCCCGCGTCTGCCAGGAAACATCTCGACCTGATCTGTAATGCGGGCACCTGCTGAATCTACGAGGTAAATCAACGGCACTCTCATTTTCTCAGCCGTCTCTTGGATGCGAATGATCTTCTCTACCGTACGCGATCCCCACGATCCGGCTTTTACAGTAGAATCATTGGCCATTACGCATATGATTCTTCCGTTCACTTTTCCAATCGCCGTAACGACGCCATCCGCTGGAAGATCTTCTGCGGCGCAGTTGGCGAACAACGCATCCTCCAGTTCGAAACCCGGATCAAACAATAGCTTTAACCGGTCACGCACAAATCGCTTCCCTTTATCCGCATTCTTTTGATGATATGACGGACCCCCTCCTTCGAGGATTCGTGACACACGTTCCTGCAGCTCCTCCGGATTGAACTCGATGGACATCCCCTATTCCTCCTTATCTGCGATATGCTTGTTACTCGCCCTTAAATATGGGAGGACGTTTATCCTTGAACGCCTGCAGTCCTTCCAAGCGATCCTTTGTCGGAATTGTGGCTTCATACGCATGCTGCTCAATCGCAAGTCCAGTGTTCAGCTCCACTTCCCATCCCTTATCGATGGCGAATTTGGCCTGAGTCACAGCGATAGGAGCATTTCGAACAATACGGCCTGCTATTTCCAAAGCCTTATCGAGCAGGAATTCAGGTGGTGCTACAGCCTCTACCAGCCCGATGTTCCTTGCTTCTGCGGCGTCGATTTTCCTAGCCGTGAAAATGAGCTCCTTCGCCTGCCCCTTACCGATCAGTCTCGGCAGCCGCTGCGTTCCTCCTGCGCCGGGAATAATCCCAAGTGAAGTCTCCGCAAGGGCGAATGCGGCTGTTGCGGAAGCAATCCGAATGTCGCAGGCCAAGGCCAATTCCATTCCCCCGCCAATAGCGGATCCGTTCACGGCGGCAATGACCGGCTGGGGCAAGGCTTCTACATCATTGATGGTCTCGCGAATGAAAGATACCGTTCTACGCACTTGGCTCATGTCCATCCCAGCGCGTTCTTTTAAGTCAGCACCTGCGCAAAATGCTTTCTTTCCGGCGCCTGTGATGATGATACAGCGAACAGCCCGATCCAATTTACATGCATCTGCCGCATCACGCAATTGTTCGAGCATCTTAATTGATAACGCATTGGCAGCTTCCGGCCGGTTCAACGTGATGAGCACAATTCCATTTCCGATATTGGAGACCAGTACAGCTTTTTCCATGATCACCCCTCCTTCCTTGTACCGAATCATGCACCTGCATCATGTACCTGCTCATCCGTTCGAGATATTGACCTGAAGATTCCGGCTCGGCAAGGTTCTTCCGATCTTCTCCTGAATATAACGCGCCGCGGAGAGAAGCTTTTCCTGATTTATCCCCGTCTGAATTCCCATTGAATCCAGCATGAACAACAAGTCCTCCGAAGCGACATTGCCGGAGGCTCCAGGTGCATACGGGCATCCGCCCAACCCTCCGACAGAGGCATCGAATGTTGTGATCCCCATGTTCATGGACGCTAGAATATTAGCCAGCGCCGTTCCACGCGTATCGTGGAAATGCAGAGCCAATTTCTCGGCATCAAAACGCTTGAGCAGCATTTCCAATACATCTTCTACCTGCTTCGGATTTGCAATGCCAATCGTATCCCCTAGAGATAATTCGCCAATCCCCATTTCGAACAACGTTTCCGATACACGGATGACCTCGTCGATAGAGATAGGCCCTTCATAGGGGCAGCCAAAAACCGTTGACACGTAACCGCGGACTGGCTTCCCAGCGGAATGAGCTGCTTGCACGACTTCATACAGAATGGGAAACGTAGCGTTTATTGACTTGTTGATATTTCTTTGATTGTGGGTCCCACTGGCAGACATAAAGACGGCCACTTCATCTACATCGGTCTCAAGTGCTCGCTCTAGGCCCTGCCGATTCGGAACGAGTGCCGAATACGTAATGCCAGGCATCCGCTCAATCCCTTTGGCAACTTCAGCGGCATCTGCCAGTGCTGGAATCCACTTCGGATTCACAAATGAAGTGATTTCTAAGGATGTAATTCCGGTACGGGACAATTGGTTGATCCAAGCGATTTTATCTTCTGTTGCAACGAAAACCTTCTCATTTTGCAGTCCGTCCCTTGGACCAACCTCTTTGATCGTCACTCTCGCCGGCCAGTTCATCTCCCCCAACCCCCAGCATCTGTTTAATCAAGCTCGATCAACAAATCTCCTTCATCAACAAAGTCGCCTTCGCTCACATTGACCTTGTTTACCGTTCCTCCGGTGCCAGACGTAATCGAGATCTCCATTTTCATCGATTCCAACACGACTACATTTTGTCCTGCCTCGACTTGATCCCCAGGCTTGACAAGAATCTTGTATACATTCCCCGCCATAACCGCCACGATTTTGCTCATCTGAATAACCTCCTTTTTACGAATAGCCTTACGGTAACTCAGCGAGGACTTACCTTATCCGATACAGTTATGTCTGCTCCAGTACATATTTCGCAACAAAGCCTGTTGTTGTATCGCCTGAACGGAATGCTGGATGCGCGATGACTTCTTGCAGCATTGGAATGTTGGTCTTGATGCCCTCAACCTGATAATCGGCCATCGCCTGTTGAAGCCGCTCAATCGCTTCATTGCGATCCTTCCCTGCGACGATGAGCTTTGCAATCATCGGATCATAGAAGGGCGTGACAACAGAACCATCATGTACAGCCAGCTCATGACGAATTCCGTCTCCTTCAGGGATAGCGAACTTCGTAATGATTCCAGGGGATGGGAAGAACGTCTTCGGATCTTCTGCATAAATCCGTACTTCTATCGCATGGCCTTCGCGTTTCACATCAGATTGACCGAAGTTCAAGGAATGTCCTGCCGCAATTCGCAGCTGCTCCGCAACCAGGTCCAAGCCGGTAATCTCTTCTGTGATCGTATGCTCCACCTGCAGACGAGTATTCATTTCAAGAAAGTAGAAATTTTTATGCTCGTCGACTAAAAATTCGATCGTTCCGGCATTCCGGTATCCGATCGATTTAGCCGCCCTAACCGCCGCTTCTCCCATTTTTTCTCGTGTGAGTTCATCTAAAAAGGTTGAAGGAGCTTCTTCCACGACTTTTTGATGACGCCGTTGTATCGAACATTCCCGCTCCCATAAGTAGACGGTATTTCCCTGGGCGTCCGCTAAAATCTGAATTTCGATATGCCGAGGATTTTCTACAACCTTCTCTAGATACATGGCCCCATCTCCGAAGAAATTAGAGGCACGCTTCTGGTTCCCTTCAAATGCTTGCTTCATCTCCGCTTCGTTATTCACGATTTGCATGCCGATGCCGCCACCACCGGCAGAAGCCTTCAGCATAACCGGATAGCCGATTCGGCCGGCTGCCTGTGCTGCTTCTTCCGCATCCGCTAATGCATAGGAAATGCCGGGAACAACAGGCACACCTGCCTGTTCCATGCTGTTTCGGGCTTCAATTTTACTGCCCATGCGGGCGATGACATCTGATGATGGGCCGATGAATACAATACCCGCTTCCTCGCAACGGCGTGCAAATTCCGCATTTTCCGAAAGTAACCCGTATCCGGGGTGAATCGCATCCGCTTTAGCAAGATGGGCGATTTCTAAAATCTTTTCGATTTTTAAATAGCTATCTGTAACTTTTGGATTTCCTACCTCGTAGGCCTCATCTGCCATTTTGACATGCGGAGCTTCCTTATCCACTTTCGAGTAGATGCTGACGGTGGCAATGCCCAGCGCTTTGCAAGTGCGGATCACTCGAGCCGCAATTTCGCCTCGGTTGGCGATTAGAATCTTTTTGAACATAGAACCAATCCCCTTTAACAACCGATCTGGCGTGCAATGACCATTCGTTGCACTTCCGAAGTTCCTTCCCCGATCTCAAGCAGCTTGGCATCCCGAAAGAATCGCTCGACCTGGTATTCCTTCATATATCCATAACCGCCATGGATTTGTACGGCTTGATCGCATGCTTTCATGCATATTTCCGAGGCAAATAATTTGGCCATCGCCGCCTCCTTCTTGAACTTCCTGCCTTTATCTTTAAGCCATGCCGCTTTATACACCATCGTGCGTGCGAGTTCAATATGCATGGCCATGTCGGCCAGCTTGAATTGGATCGCTTGAAAGGAGGATAAGCTTTGGCCGAATTGTTTTCTTTCTTTGGCATATTGCAGCGATTTTTCGTAAGCCCCTTGGGCAATTCCGACCGCCATCGCACCAATACCGATTCGGCCTCCGTCAAGCGTAGCTAAGAATTGCTTATATCCATGGCCCTCTTTCCCGAGAAGATTTTCCTTGGGAACGGTTACATTTTCGATCACTAACTCCGTAGTATTCGAAGCGTGTAGCCCAAGCTTTTCATAATTGTCAATAACCGTAAAGCCTGGCGCATCTGTAGGCACGATAAACGCACTGATTCCATTCGTCCCTTGGGTGCGATCCGTAACGGCTGTAAGGGACAAGTTTTTGGCATAGCTTGCATTGGTAATAAAGCATTTGGAGCCGGAAATGATCCACTCATCTCCATGCAGATTCGCTTTTGTCTGGGTTCCGCCTGCATCCGATCCTGCATTTGGTTCCGTCAGGCCGAATGCGCCCATGTATTCTCCTGTACAGAGAGGTGATAAGTATTTTTCCTTCTGCTCATGTGTTCCGAATAAATGGATGGGTGCCCCACCTAAAGAAATATGGGCGGAATAGGTAATGCCCGTGGAAGCACAGACCCTGCTTAATTCTTCTACAGTGATTGCGAAGCTAATGGTATCCGCTCCGCCGCCGCCATATTGTTCGGGAAAAGGCAGGCCCATGACGCCCAGCTTCGTTAATTTATCGAAAACATCCGCCGGAAATTGCTTCGTACGATCCCGTTCATCCGCGCCCGGGGCAACCTCGCCCTCCGAAAAATCGCGCATCATTTTTTTGATCAACGCTTGTTCCTCGGTTAAATCAAAATGCATGAATTCATCGCTCCCTTTTAATATAGTCCGATGTCCGTGCCGTAGCTTTCAATCTTTTGCTTGACTCTCTTCAAGAAGCGGCCGCACACAAGACCGTCCAAAACCCGGTGATCCAAGGAAAGACAAATGTTCATCATATTGCGAACGGCAATCATGTTATTAATGACGATCGGGCGTTTGACGATGGCTTCCATACTTAGAATGGCTACCTGCGGTGGATTGATGATCGGGGCTGAAAGTACGGAGCCGAAGGAGCCTGTGTTATTCACGGTAAACGTTCCGCCAGTTAGATCCGCCTGCGTTAATTTGCCTTCTCTCGTTTTCGTGACCATTTCGTCTATCGCTTTGGCAAGACCGAAAATGCTTTTTTGGTCGGCGTCCTTAATGACAGGAACGAATAAGGCATTCTCGGTAGCAACGGCAATCGAGATATGAGTCGATTTTTTGGCGATGATGTGATTGTCTGTCCACTGCGAATTTAAAATAGGGAATTCCTTTAAAGTCTCCGCTACCGACTTTATAAAGAATGGCAAATAAGTGAGCTGGAGTCCTTCTTTTTTCTTAAATTCCTCTTTAATCTGGCTGCGATAACTAACCAAATTCGTGACATCACATTCCACCATAAGCCATGCGTGCGGGATTTCCTGCTTGCTTTGTACCATTCGCTTGGCTATGGTTTTGCGGATGCCGGTAACTGGGATCTTCTCGTCGGCTTGATGAATGGTAGAATGTTCAGCAGATAAGGCATCAAATGTTTCGGACGGTAACGCAATATCGGAAACTGATGCTGCCGCTTGTGATAATGACTGAGATGGAGATTCGATTTGCTGAGCTGGGGAGTCTTCAGACTGTTTCTTACCTT
>NZ_JMDX01000082.1:0-23144 GCF_000935845.1 Paenibacillus sp. E194 | reverse complement strand
AGGAATTCGAGCGAGTAAGGACTTCCATATCGGATTCCAAGCTTGATCATCAATTCTGCCAATCCCATCGAGCCAAGCCCGACACGCCGCTCCTTCTGTTGATTGTTTTTATTCTCCTCAAAATGATACGGAGTCTTATCAATGACGTTATCGAGGAAGCGCACCGCATAACGCGTTACCTTCGATAGCTCCTCCCAAGCAACATCCCGCTTCTCAGCATCATAAAACTTGGACAGGTTGAGCGCAGATAAATTGCAGACACCCCACGCCGGCAGTCCCTGTTCTCCACAAGGATTCGTACAGATAATCGGGTTGAAATACCAGCTGTTCGACATCTGATTATAATGCTCCATGAAGACAACACCCGGTTCCGCCGACTTCCACGCCGACTCCATAATCGTATGCCAAATGTCGCGGGCCTTAACTGTCTGATAAGGAATGACGGCCTTCCCCGCCTTCTTCCACTTCTCCAAATCTCCATCCCACTGCTCATCATAGTCCGGATCACTCGTATCTGGAAATACAAGCTCCCAGTCCAAGTCCTCCTTCACGGCTTTCATAAATCCATTGCTAACACAGACAGATAAGTTCGCATTCGTCACTTGACCTGCAGTCTGCTTCACCGTAATAAAATCCAAAATGTCCGGATGCCAATCATACATCATTAACATTAAGGCGCCTCGCCGGCTGCCACCCTGCTCGATAAGTCCTGTCGTATAGCTGAATAAACCTCCCCATGAAACCGCTCCACTGGATGAGCCATTAACACCACGCACAATAGCCCGTCTTGGACGAAGCGAGGATAGATTGATGCCAACGCCGCCACCCCGAGCCATAATCTCTGTCATTTCCGAGAGCGTCTGCATAATCCCGCCTCGACTATCCTTCGGAGACGGAATGACATAGCAATTGAACAAGGTTAGCTCCTCGCTTGCTCCTGCTCCTGCTGCGATTCGTCCACCCGGAACAAGCTTCCAATCATCGAGAATGTATCTGAATTTGTCCGTCCATTCCGATTGCTTTTCAGTAGTCTCAACGGAGGCAATTGCGGATGCCAATCGATCCCACATTTCCTCCGGTGTTTTCTCCACGGTCAGGGTCACATGCTCAATAGACGTCTGGATGGTCGCCCCGCTTCGGAGTGCAACAGATAAGTTCCGGCCATTACGTGCAGTAACCTCTCCAACTTCCTTCGTCGGAAATTTCGGATCATCCTTGGTTAATACAAGTACAACGTCCCCCACTCGGGTATTGTTCGTATCTGCATCCTTTTTCGCATATCGATCTAGAAAAATCTTCTCACTTAGTCCTTCCAAGCGTTTCTTCTGTGGCATATTCAAAGAGAACAACCTCCTGTGCTTCTTCAATTCATCAAATCATTACCAACAACCACGTGCGTTTGACCTTCTTACATGGTATGTACTCAACACTATATCTAGTGTCCGAAAAGTATTTTACATCAACATATACAAAAACACTGTGATAAATCCCTCATTTCAAACTCTTTCCATCGTATCGTATGAACAGTTATGAAATAAGAAGATTACGTCCATACTACACGGTAATGAAGAATAACGAATCGATTAGGGAGGGAGACAACATGCGTACGTATCAGCCGTCGAACCAAGAGTCTCGTACACCGAGTAACGCTTCTACGACACTAGCTTACCCCGGAATCGAAGCATCTATGGGAGCTGTGGGTAATAATGGAGATAACCTCTCCTCATCCTCCCGTACTAGCACAGCTGCAATAGGTCGCATCCCCCTTACAATCGAGAACGGATGGACGGACGAGCTTCTTGCTCGTATTGACAAAAACAGCCCTTGGGATGATTGGACCTTATTCCGGCTTGCATACGAAGCCCAGCAGGCAAAGCGAATTCATACATTTGACGAGCTTCAATGCTTAACTCATATTACAAACGTCGATCCACTGCCGCATCAGTTAGAGACAGCCCGCAAAGTGCTGCATGATATGCGAGGCAGAGCAATATTAGCCGATGAAGTAGGTCTCGGGAAGACGATCGAAGCCGGTCTTGTTTTGAAGGAATATATGATTCGTGGACTTGTGAAGCGAGTGCTCATCTTAGTACCCGCCTCTCTTGTGCTGCAATGGGTTCGTGAGCTGAACCATAAGTTCGGCATTCCTGCGATCGCCCAAAAGAAGGGATATCAATGGGCAAATGACATCGTAGTCGCTTCCATGGATACTGCTAAACGCGATCCGCACAAGGAAATTCTCATGGAGCAGGAATACGATATGTTAATCGTTGACGAAGCCCATAAACTGAAAAATCGGAAAACAACGAACTATCAATTCATTCAGCATTTGCGCAAGAAATACTGTCTTCTGCTAACAGCTACACCCGTTCAGAATGATATGAACGAGTTGTATAACTTGATCAATCTGCTGAAGCCAGGTCAGCTGGGCGGTCAAGGGGAGTTCAGCACGAACTTCGTCGCAGACAAGCGGATGCCGAAGAATGAGGGCGTGCTCCAGAGCGAACTGTCGAAGGTCATGGTGCGCAATCGCAGGGGTGAAGGCAATGTTCATTTTACGAAACGTATCGTTAAAAATGTTCCACTCACCCTCTCGCCGGAAGAACAGGCGCTCTATGATGGAGTCACTCGATTTGTAAAAGAGCAGTATCGAACAAACAGCGGGGATATCGGCAGCATGTTCTCCCTCATTACGCTGCAGCGGGAAGTATGCTCCAGTCGGGATGCCGTCTTCTTAACACTCGTGAATTTGTCGAAGAAGCTAGCCGAGGACTCCCCTATTCGCAATTATATTTGGGATCTTGTCGATCTCATTAAAGGCATTAATGCGAATACCAAAGCTGAAACGGCGATGAACATTATTCGAGATATTAATGAAAAAGTTATCGTGTTTACCGAATACAGAGCTACCCAGGAGTACTTGCTGCAGTATTTCCGCAATGCTGGTCTAGTCGCAGTTCCTTACAGCGGAGGGATGAATCGCGGCAAGAAGGATTGGATGATGGATCTTTTCCGCGGACGGGCACAGGTCATGATTGCAACAGAAGCCGGAGGCGAAGGTATCAATCTACAGTTCTGCCATCATATGATTAATTTTGATTTGCCATGGAACCCGATGCGCGTAGAGCAGCGGATTGGTAGGGTACATCGGCTTGGTCAGAACAATGATGTGAAGATCTACAACCTGTCGACGCAAGGAACGATTGAAGAATATATATTGAATCTGCTTCATGAGAAAATCAACATGTTCGAGATGGTCATCGGCAGTCTCGACATGATCCTAGAACGGTTCGAGAAGCAGGATTCACTCGAGAAGAACCTCTCCCGCATTCTTCTGGAATCGGATTCGGAAGATCTGATTCGCACCGAAGTGGAGCGTTTAGGCAATTCGTTAAATGCGATACGTGAAGAAATAGATATGGAAGACGACGAGAAGAGCGCAGCGATAAGTAATCTCCTGCATAACATGAGTGCCGAGATTGATGGATGATGACAGGAATAGGAGGTAGGAAGGAATGAATACGGAGCAAGTTCGACGATTTGTGCTCGATTATTTGGAGGCCACCGATTGTCATATCATGGAGACCTCACCTGCCAGTGTAACCGTGAAGCTGTCAGAACGAGCCGACCGTAAGCTTACGAACCGTCCCTACTATTGGGGTTTCGTTGATCGCACAGGGGCAGAGCCCGAGACGATGCGATTCACCTTCGTATTCGATCCTTCTGCGATGCCGCCTGAACCCCCTCGTGGACCTTATGCCCCGCCAGTCCTGCCACCTGCGGGTGCCGACACAGCTCCGCCAACTGGTGCAGCTATTGCTCCGCCTCCGGGCTCTACCCCTGCCGGTTCAGCTCCCGGCGACTCCATTCTCGGTCGCTACTTCGGCGTTGCACCCGCCTTCACAGGAGGCGGTGGAGGCTTAGGACGAATTCCACGCGAGGATGTTACCTTCGGCAGCCGGCGGCTGTCGAGCATCATGCAAGCGGTTCATGAAGAGGGTCGCTTCATTCAATTGTTCGCTGAACCAGCCAATGCCGGCAGTACTGCTACAAGCAGCTCCACACGAGGTACTAAGCGTTCTACTGCATATGAGCCATGGCTTCTCTTAAATCTTAACGTCGAATTTGCTTGCGATCTGAAGAGAGAGGAAATTCATTCGTTCGGAATATCTCTTGTTACGGGACGCATTCGGGCTGACTTCATGGAGCAACTGCTGTCCATGCCCTTGTCCCCTAAGCTTCCTTCCAATGTGCATGTTGCGCCTTGGTCGTTGTCTATTCAACAAGCCCGCGAGGCTGTAGAAAGACATTTAACCGATCTCATCTCTACCTATGACGACACATGGGCTGTGGAGGCGTCAGAACGATTGGAAGAAGAGCTTGCGAGATTGAAGTCTTATTACGAACCTCAGCTTCAGCAATTCAGCACCGATGCCGAGCAGGCTGCGAGTATGCCATCCAACAAGGACAAGCATGGCGGGAATGGTTCCGACACTGATCCCGAACAGGGGAATACAAATTCCACTTCGAAACAAGAACAGATCCAGCAGCAATATGACATGAGGTGCCAAGAGATTCGGTGGCAGTTCGAGCCTCGGATTGCGGTCAATTTGCTCAATGCAGGTTTGATTCATCTTCCTTCGACATTGACCTAAGCCTATCAATCATGAACAGTGCAGAAACGCCACATTGCGGCAAAAATAGAACGTGTAAAGGACACGCACCTGAACAATGGAACGACACCATTTTTAGAGCTTGTCCTTTACAATTAAGGAAATCAACTAACAGCAACCGATACAGGCAGCCTGTAACAACGGAAATTAGAGGTGATTCGCATGAATAATGAACCTTGGTGGACGAAATTGGCTTATATCGCCGCATCCGCTGCACTTACTTCCCTTGTAGCTGGCAGTGTTACTGTCGGCATTCTGTTTGCATCAAGCGAAGCCAAGCCACTATCGGGCAGAACCAATGAGCACATGGTAAGCGAAGCTTATGCTCCGCTCTCCTCTCAACAATCCTTATTTAGTGAACATTCGATCATCTTGACGTCTACTTCTGCTTCGTCTACCTATCACACCTTCCAGTCTGCACCCGCATCTTTGTCCCCGCTTCCAGGGGGTGGAGAGAACAAACAGATTGATGAAGCAATTATCCACTATCAGCAGCAGCTCGCCAAGAAAGCCCCATTCCAGCAATGGGAGCATGCAGATACAGAACGCTTCCCTCTTGGCCCTGGCATGCATGGGTGGTTCATCCGCGTTATGGACAAGCAAAAGCAAATTGGATATATGATTCTACAGGCAGATGCCGATGGTCGAATACGACTGTCGGAATATGGGATTGGTGAACAGCAACCCTTCGATGAATCAACCTTACAGGATGCATTGTTAGATCGACAGCAGCAGCTTGCTGAGGAACGTAATAAGGAAGTTCAGGTAACGAGCATTTACCCGTACCAGCTAGCCCCGCTGCTTACCGTATGGCGAGTGGAATGGCACAGCGGGATCGTTGATTGGCTTGATGCGCAAAGTGGAGAATGGCTCCCGCTGCCGAAGCAGTATGCACCAGCACCAACAAAGCGAGATACAAATGGTAGCCCGACCTTGTTGAGTCAGCCCTCAGCGAGTCAATCTAATCGCATGGACAGCAAGGAACGATTGCTTCCGACACAATTGCTATCCTCTCATGCCGTCGCCTCCTCGCAGAGCTACAGCGAGGTTGCCTCTTCAAGCAATTTGATTGCACCATTTGATCCCTATGAGAAAGTGAACTGGATGACTAAGCTATCTATGGATAGCTCCAAGGAGCTTCCTCTTACTTATCGTGATCAAAATTGGGTTTATGTACAGCGCATAAGCGGTGGGGCTGTTAATCAACCTTTTTCGTATATCGGGATTCAGAGATGGATGCTTGGAGGAGGAAATAGAGGTGGTCAGAGCAATTCAAGCGATTTGGCAAAAACAAGCGACAATGTGTATGTAATCGTCGCTTCTCCAGACATGAAATCCATGCGCTGGCTGCCCTCCTCAGATGCACTGCAAGTGGGGGCATTTATTCCACAGTCGTAAAAACTATGTTCATAAGTTGAACCTTGCAAAGAGGCACGACCTTCAACGGCGTGCCCTTTTTTCTTGCCTAAGGTTGAGAAGGCGTCCCAGATCCTGATGATGGAGAGTTTGAGGCTGTTTTGACTTGTTTGCGCAGTAGTCGGAGCATATTTAGTTCTCTGGCCCGCTTGAGCAGAGGCTTGCTAGCACTCCCCCATTTGCCGGCCCACATTTTGACTCCGAATGGCACCATTCCGAACCATTTCGTTTGCCACGATTCCTTTGCACGATTTTTTCGCTCCATTTGGCGCTCCCGACGCGCTTCAACCGGCGTATCCATATAGGTGACAACGCGTTGTGTAATGTATTTAATCAAGTCTTCTCCTTTTCCTGCTTTAGCCATAACGGTTCTCAATCCTCTCGTCGTTATCTCTTGGCTGCCTCGCCCCGTCATTCTTAGGATGCCCAGATCTACGGCGCACCAACCCAAATTGGCAGGAATGAGGTTGTGCTTCGTTGTACACGATAAAGATGGAATGATTATGTTGACCATGTGACAGAAAGAAGGGATTGCTTCATGCTACATCAACCGTCATGTGCATCGCGATTGCGCCGAATGGTGGCTGGCATTATAGCTATTGTGATCGGGTGTACCGCTAATATTGGGGTCGGACAGGCCGGACGTGCTGCCGCCACATATGAGACAGCCGTATATCAGGAGTTAGCCGTGGACGCAATCCCTGAACCTTTTGCAGTATCTGTCCCACCCAATACAGAACCAATTGGATCCCTTCCGAGTCTTCCCTTCTCTAAGCTGGTCTTAATTGATGCAGGACATGGGGGAATTGACGGGGGAACAACTCACGGCAATATCTTGGAGAAGGATATTAATTTAGCTATCGCTCAGAAGTTGTATCTTATGCTGAAATCGAGGGGCATTCCAGTCATTGTCAATCGAACCGGTGATTATGCCCTTAGCGATGATAACCGTTGGTCGGCCACCCGCTCCAGACATCGCAAGGATCTTGCACAGCGTCGGCAGCTAAGTCAAGAACTCCCCGTATCCGTATTCATCAGCATTCATGTCAATTGGAACAAAAACAAAGCTGCACGCGGCCCGATTGTGCTGCATCAGAAGGAAGGGCGAAGCCGAATGCTAGCTTGGTTTATTCAACAATCATTGAATCCAATCTTTGCATCGCATAAGCAGCCAGAGCTCGGACCTACTTACTATTTGCTCAAGCGGGTAGAGCAGCCAGCAGTGATTGTTGAGGCTGGGTTTATTAGCAATGATCGGGATCGCAAGCTGTTAACTGAATCACGAACACAGACGCTCATTGCATCACGCATCTGTGATGCAGTTATGTTCTATCAATCCATGTTCTAACTGGAAGGAGCGCTCTCTTCATCTGTTCAAGCAAGGGGGCGCATTCCAGCGTCATATTACAATTAGGCTATGCTTAGGGTCTTTAGGCTAAGGCGAGGGGCTTCGGGGATTGTTTTAATAAGTTAATTGATTAAAGCAAATGGAAATAAATAAACCTCTTAAGTTTTTATCCTTAAGAGGTGGTTAACGTTCCATACTTTCCAAAAACATATGCTCACCCAATCGTTTAAAATGAGATGCAATATGAGATGCTAAAGCGGACGAGAACTGTCCGTGAGATGACAGTTTATTTGATAAAATCCGTGGTCGCATCCTATACACTTACGCTGTGCGCTGTTGTACAAAATTCATAATTACATAGCCTTCAACAATACGATACTGAATCGCTCCGTACTTCTCCATCAACTGCAATGCCGCAGTAAGAGCATCAATCGCTTCGGAAATGACACCAGGTTCGATCCCTCGTTGATTGTGCATGTAACGCGTATTCAATGCTTCGCGATGTACGGCATCAAGCTTCGAGCACGCAGCATGGAAAATCATTTCTTGTTCCTTCGCACGTGTAATGGCATGACGCAACTTGTCTTGTTCACGACGCGCACCCACCACGTTCATCTTCATATCTTGTACATAAGACATGCGATAAGTCAATCTACGCTCATTCAATGCACGGCTTGCACGGTAATCACCCATGTGATTCAACCAATTGTTTACTAGTATTGTATTCATTTGTATTCCTCCAACTTCTTAAGAAAAAAACCTCCTAGCTCTATTTTCAATGAGTCAGGTTTCTTAAAATTCTCTTTCTTTAATATGATTAAACATTTCACAACATGTTCAAACATCATCCCAGCATAGAATGATCAATCCTCAAAAACATTTCACAACTAAAATATAGCCAAATAAACATAAAGCAACTTCACTACCAATTACAATTCCAATCTTAAAAAGGTACAAAACAACAGTGAGTAACGAACCAATGGACAGACAGGTGGTTGGCGAAATGGATGGTGAAATGACGGTTGAGGGAGTGTGTTGCGCTATTAAATATTTATTATACACTCACTCCTCCAACATGTCAACACCTTTTTTTCAAAAGTCAGATCATTTACGCCTCTTACTCCTTTATCATAATCGAAATTCTTCCACATACAAGTTAAATAATTGTATACAAGTTCTCAAGCGCAGTCGCAAACCGCTTACCTGAGCATAAAATAATGGCAAAGGGATATGATTATTTAAGGAGTGGCTTCTACTCAACTGTGCTTTATTTTTAATTTATCACAGTAAAGCAACTATGCACTTAAGCGTATAAGCGTTAAATGACAAAAGATTTTCACATTTACATAGCAGGATTGGGTAGTATCTTGTAGTAATATAAAGATACGGGATCAGACTTTAGGACGGAGAAGCCCAAAACTGTCAGCCGTGAATACACGAATTATGAAGGGAGCAAGTAAAATGAACGAACAACACGTTGCACTGTGGTTGTACAACAAGATTAAAAGAGATATCGTCGTAAACTTGGCTGATGCAGTTCAAACCATTGAAGAAACATTCGGCAAGCGCTTCACTTTTGCCTTTGACAACGGGATGAAAGCAGTCAACAAAACAGTTGTTATGGAATTTGGAAAATTGAACAAGGATGGAAAGATCGAATGGAATCCTGCAGAATATAAATGGGTTTTTAAAATGTAAAATAGATTCTATAGAAAATGACGAGCCGCTGGCCATTAAGCCAAGCGGCTCTTTTGTATTAAATCATTCCGACGACACTCCAATTCTCGACAACAGAACCTCCGCTTGGTCATATCCAGCAGGCATACTGAGATATATGCCATAATCATAGTAGGAAGCATCGTAGCTTTGAACCGATTTTGTCGTTCCATCAGCCTTCATTCCCTTAACACCCAAGATATGTGCATTCTTCTTGTTCCAGGTTGAATTCGGATAAAATACGTCAGCTGCATGATTTTGATTTAAATTAACGGTAATGGCTTGAGTTAGCGGGACATCATATCCGTGGACTTTCGCGTTCCCGCTGCTCGTTATTTGCACAAGATACTCCCAATTTTCGATCTGAGCAGATTCTCCTCCTGGCAATCTCATGACGACCACTTCCGCTTTGTCCATGTCCGCCTTGTTGGAATCCGGGTTGAATGAGCCATCAGCCTTATCATTGTAGTTGATTGGTGCTGCCAAGCCATAGAAGAGACCGCTCTGTTCTCCGATATCTTTGTTCCACAGCCCATGTTGAACATTCCAGCACATTCCGTTATAGGCAAACACATAGTCTTGAACAGGACGCTGCGGCACTAAGCTTCCACCGCTGAATTTACCTAGTGAAAGCCTACTGAGCGGAGATATGCCTGAGCCGTCAATTTCAATGCCTGATCCTCCGATCGTCACTCCTCCATATGAGTCACACATAAACAGATTGTTCCATCCCAGTATGATTCCGAACTCACGCCAGCTTCCATCCGGTTGCAGAGCCCCGATATCTTCACCGGTTTGGTCACGTGCCGGATCCCCTATACTGTATGCCTTTTTCCCGTTAGCCTTCCATAAATTCATTCCCTGATTGTCTAAATCTCCGATGTTCTCTTCACCTGGATACGTGCCGCAAGCCTGCATTTGCCATCCGAAGCTAAAATTGTCGACATTTATCCGCTTGAATCGCTTGGCGGTCTCATCGTAGCGTGCGTTGATAAGCAGCCACAACTCATGCACTTCGACTCCGTTGCGAATCGTATGGATCGTGGCTGTATTAAAAAATGGATCCTGCAATCGCATCCCCTCCTATACTATAGTATCGATTGAGGTAGCTGATTGTTACGGATGCTTATTATTGATGGGTTTGAGTCGTTTGCCCCGCCAGTTTCATAAAGTTCTCGGCAGCTAGGCGGATAGCCAGAACGCTGCCTGAATTCAGAGAATTATCGAAGTATAGTACATGATTCTCCTTCACAGCCTTCAATGATTTCCATACTGCCAAATCTGACTTCTCCTGAACTGCTGCCTTCGCTTGATCCATATTATGCTGAATGATAAGGTAATCCGGGTTCATTTCCGATAAAGCCTCCATAGACAGCACACTTCCGTCTTCCGGATACCCATTCGGCTTCATCAGTCCGAAACCTGCAGCCTCGTTATAGTACATTGTATTTTTCGTTCCCTGAGCTGTAAAATTGGATTTGCCGTCCACTCTTAGCAGGGCATATCTTTTCTGCGTGAGATCTCCCAGCTTTCCCTTCGTTTCTTGAATCAGTTCCTTGGTGTCCTTAATTAGCTGCTCAGCTAATGCCTCTTTACCGATAATTTGGGCGCATATCATCGTTGCCTGCTCCCACGTATCTTGGTAATCAATTTGGATGACAGGAGCGATCTTGCTTAGCTCCTCGTAATTCGCATCGATATGACCTTTGAAGGTAACAATGACATCTGGATTCGAAGCAATAACCGCTTCCAAGTTTAAGTCCCTTCCCGTACCCAAATCTGCAATTTCAGCAGTTCCGACGTAAGGCTGCAACGTTGCGAATTCCTTCATCGCGCTCACTGCATTGCCCGAGGCAATCGGAGGCGTGTCCAACGCGAAAAAATAATCCAAATACAAGGGATGAAGCACCGCAATCCGCTCGGGACGTTCTTTCAATATGATCTCATGTCCGGCAGAATCCGTTATCGTTCTCGGCCACACACCATTATCGGAAGTACCCGCTTTACCCTTTTGTCTTACACTTGGCTGTTCAAATTGTTGTCCGCTCGCGGCGTTTGTGGAAGACTTGTTCCCATCAGGTGTCTTTTCCGAACATCCGACCAGCGCTCCTGCCGCAATGACTAGCAGTGCAATTAAGCATATTCCCCACCGTTTCATTTTCTTCCCCCAGCATTGTCACTGTATTAGTCTACTTCCGATTTCTCATCAATTCGAAGCATGATCGCCATAACGATTGGATCTTAGATTTGCAAATGCTCCCTTAATGTCGAACCCGTATATTCGCTTCTGAATACACCCCGATCCACTAGCTGCGGCATCAGCTCTTCGAAAAATATCTCCAGCGACCTCTCTGAACCGCCCGGAAGTGCGATAAATCCATCGATCGCACCTGCATCGAACCGCTGCAAAATATCTTCCAGCACGTCTTCAACCGTTCCAACGGAAACCCAATGCGCAGATCCAATGACCTCAGGCCTTGCCAACACCTCTGCTACCGTAGGCTGATAATTCATTATGTATCTACGAAGCAATTCGGCATGCGTTCGGCTGCGTACCGGTTGATTCGGATCTGGAAGCATTTTTACGGTCACGCGATCATTCAATTCATAACTGCTTAGATCAACACCCAGCACAGATTTGAGCGCTGCATGTCTACGTTCTGTACTTAAGTGCGCATTCGCAGCTTCGAATAATAACTGTGCCTCCTCACGGGTATCTGCTAGGAAGAAATACAATCCTGGTAGAATTTTGATCCCATTCGGATTACGTCCATGTTCCTCCGCTCTTCTTCTCAGATCTTTACGCAGCTCTACACCGGACTCCATATCCGGCATCGCCGCAAAAATAGCATCCGCGACCGAAGAAGCAAAATCTCGTCCAATATCAGAAGCGCCTGCTTGAAATAATGGAATGGTTCCCGACGCATGAGCAGGCATCGTAAGCGGTCCCTTCACTTGAAAGAACTCCCCTGAATGATGAATCGGGGTCACATGATTGGGTTCTGAAAATGTTCCCGACTCTCGATCTACAAGAATCGCCTCACGGGGGAAGCTTGCCCACAGCTCGCGTACTACATCCGTAAATTCCCTGGCTCTTGCATACCTGATCTCAGGAGATGGCATAGGGGAATCACCAAAATTATCTGCTCCTTCTATTGAAGTTACTATGTTCCATCCAGCACGTCCGTTACTCAACCAATGCAGAGACTGCAGCTGCCTAGCTACAACATATGGTGGATTGAAGGTAGTGGAGACCGTCGTAACCAGTCCGATCCGTTCCGTCTCACGAGCAATCGCCGCAAACATAACCGTCGGATCAGGGCTTCCAAAATTAGCGGAATCGCCAAGCATTTGCGGACTTATGTATAAATAATCTGCTCTGAATAGAAAATCGAGCTTAGCTTTCTCCGCCAGCTTGGCCAAGTCAATATAATAATCAATCGAATCCATCTTCTCCACGCCGCTATCAGGATGCCGCCATCCATGTCCCTTCATCCAGGTTGCCGATAATGATAATCCAATGCATAGTTGCCGATTTGCTATCACCTGCTGCTACCATCCTTCCTACCTATAGTCATGTAGTCATCCTCTTAGGACTCACCTGTCGGATGCACCTTCATCAAGAACGAATATTGTTCTTCCTCAAAAAATAATAACGATAATCATTCTCAATTGATAGTGTAGCAAGGACTCCTCTACATGCAAATACATAAAAAGCAAATGCGACATGCACAATTATCAAAATGGATTGGGGATTTCATGAAATTCAAAGCTCTTCTTTATCGCCACGACAATTTCGCTTACTAACGTATGCGGAAGGAGACACCCCGAACTTCTTTTTAAATGCCCTGCTGAAATAGAGCGGATTTACGTATCCGACACTAGCCGCTATATCACTGACAGAAAAACTTCCGATTGTAAGCAGCTCACAAGCTCTCTCCATTCGATAATGAATGGCAAAGTCGATGGGTCGATATCCAGTATATTTATGGAAGTAATAAGAGAAGCGTTTGGCATTCATGGCATGTATGACTGCTAATTCGTCCAGTGTTAGCGGATTCATATAATTTCTTTTGATGTATAAGATAGCCGCCTCTATCACTTCTTCATTCGGAGAACTACTATATTCTCGATTTTTATATCCCATAAGCACTTGATGCATCATTCGCAAAAATGTTACCTTTACCCGGAGCTTGCCAATTCCATCCAACATATGTACGCTCTGATGCAGAATAGTCAGCATTTCAAAGACTTCGGGGATCACATCGAGCTCAAGTTCGAAATGTACATTGCACGCATGGTTGTGGCTGTCGGTACTTTCCTTGTTCAGTCGATAGAACACAGAATAATACTCCAATCCGGATTCACTTGTTACTTTCGCTTCCATCCGCATGCCTGGAGCCGCATGAAACACCGAGCCCGACCGCAAATCGTATATCGTCCCATTTATACTGATCCTCACAGTTCCACGGATAATAAAGAGAAAACCATGCTTCTCCGTGATGAATTCACGATGTATGCTTTTGGGTTGAATGACTAAACGGTACACATTCTCTATTTCATAGGAATCATTTGCATATACTTCTGCTAACCTGTCCACATCTGCTTTATTCCGCATGTGCTCTCCTTTATGTGATTTTCCATCCCTATCATAAGGAACGTATAATAAAACTACATGCTATTACTTGAAACCAGCAACTCTATCGTCATTGTAGCAAAAGCAGGATATGAATCAAACCTGTCGCAACCAAAAAAGACCCACAATGAATGTGAGTTTTTCGATCATTGTCGTAAAGATAATAGGATCTCCAAAAACCCAGGTCATCTTTTTAAGTCGACCTGGGTTTCTGTTCGTCTGATCAGAAAATGAATCGCTTATTGGCTGCTTGCTGCATGAATGGCGGGACGCTTATGATTCCATGGCCGGGCGGCTTCCAATTGGGCGGAGAGCCGCAGCAGTGTAGCTTCGTCGGCGAATCGCCCAGCAAATTGCATCCCGATCGGCAGGCCGTCCGCGCTCCAACCAAGCGGAAGTGATACAGCAGGCTGGCCTGTCGTATTAAAGAGACTAGTGAACGGAGCTCGGGTGAATACTTGTTCTGTCCAGCTTCTTAGATCGATATCCGGATTGTTGGCATTCAGCTCGCCCAACTTAAACGGCAAAGACGCGATCGTTGGGGAAAGCAGCACGTCGTACTGTTCAAAGAAACGACCGACGGATCGAGACGCATGTGCACTGATATCCAGGGCATTAAGCAGATCATGGGCGGTTAAGGTAGCCCCGTATTGGTAAGCTTTCAGTATCGTTGCTTCCAAATTATGTTCCGAGGGCTTCCGATTCAAGGCCTTCGCTAGCCGCTCAATTCCATGATACGTGTTGGCCGCCCATATGTGCATCGTCGCCACGAACAATGCTTCATAATCCACTTCTGGCAATACCTCCACTAATTCATGTCCGAGTTCCTCACATAAGCCGACGGTCTCATTCAAGACCCGCAAGCACTCCGCATCAACGGGGGTGCCTGAAAACGGCTTGCCTGTCCAGGCTATCCGCAGCCTCCCCGGCTCCTCAGCAAGTTCTGCTGAGAAGGGACGGCTCGGCCGCTCGGCCCAAGCATAGGCCCCCGGATCTGGCCCCGCAACCGCATCCAGCAATGCAGCCGCATCGCGCACCGTCTTGGTCACGGCAAATTGTATGCCGAGTCCGCTCAGTACTTCTCCGTTGTCAGGACCGTTGGGTGTTCGTCCGCGCGTCGGCTTCAAGCCAACCAGACCGCTGCAAGCCGCAGGAATGCGGATAGAGCCGCCACCGTCATTGGCATGTGCAATAGGCACAATACCTGCCGCGACCGCCGCAGCAGAGCCGCCGCTTGAGCCGCCTGGACTCCTATCCGGATTCCAAGGGTTTCTCGTCGGCCCATACAGAACCGCTTCCGTTGTTACATTGAAGCCGAATTCGGGCGCTGTGGTGGATCCGAGTGTCACCAGACCGGCCTGTCGGAACCGCCTCATCATCTCGGAATCGTACGGGTAAATCATTCCTTCCCCCAGTCGGCTCCCGCTATTTAGAGGCACTCCAGCCGCATGCAAAGTTGAATCCTTGACCAAGAATGGAATTCCAGTAAACGGGCCTTTCGGCAAAGCAGACTTGCTTTCTTTTTCTGCTTGCTCCTGCATCGAGACGGCCATCACATTTAGTTGCGGATTCACCAGCTGAATAGCTTCGCAAGCTAACGCTGTCAGTTCCTGTGGCGTAACTTCGCCGCGCTTGACCAGCTCAGCAAGCCCCAGGCCGTCATAACTCGCATATTCGGATAACTTCATTCGTAATCACCTCTTTCTTCGTTATGCGCTTATCTTAAGAGATGGAGCGTACTTGAGATCAATCCTGCAATACATCTCATTTCCCAAAAAAATCTGGAGTGCCCCCGTAATTTTAGTATATTATTAGATTAAGGTAAATATGGGAGGTGCTTACATGAAGATTGGAGCATTCGCCAAGAGATTTGACGTGTCCGTCGATACGGTACGCTACTACATTGAAATCGAACTGCTGCTTCCGGATAAAAAGGCAAGCGCCCACTATGAATTTACTCCTTCATGCGTTGAAGATATGGCCTTTATCAGTGAAATGAAGCAGTTTCATTTTACACTTCAAGAAATCCGCCAAATGCTTTTGAGGAAGCGGATCTCTGATTTTACCGTCTTCGAAGATATCCGCTGGCATTATCTACGTATGATGAACGAAAAGAAACAGCGGCTAATGAAGGATAAAGAGCAACTGGAAAACACTCTTCATCGACTTGAAAATAAATTAATCTCTTTACAGGACGAGCCTAGGACGGAAGCAGAGACCGGAGTGCCTTACTCCTTTTTGCCCCTGCTTTACTGCCCCTCCTGCCGCATTCCACTGCAAATACGAAACGCCTGCCTTCAGGGAAAATATATGCTTAGCGCACAATTACACTGCTCCTGCTCTTATCAGGCGGAAATCAAGGAAGGCATTCTGCTTACCTCGGATAAAGAAAACGCTCGTTCCTCATATACCTATGGCTATGAGCACGAGCGTTTTCAATTGCTTTCATCTGATTTTATCAACCTGACAGAAAAGGGCAACCAATGGTTAGCCGACCGACTTAGAAGCGAACCTGCCAAGCATCAGCTAATTGTGGAAGCCAACGCTGATGTGTACACGGTTCTACCTAGATACATCTCGTCTCTCCCACCGGAGACGATGTACATCTTTTGCGGTACGTCGAGCGAACTGCTTTTCAGGCTTAAAGAGAAGCTTTCACAGAACCATACTGATTTGCAGGCGCTTTATATCGAGTGCAGTGATTGGTAGCTTCCGCTAGCTCCCGTTACCGTTGATTTGATCGTCGACAGCTTTTCGTTCAACGACTTTTCGTTACACAATCGGATCTTCCCGCTTTTCCCGATGCTGACTTATCTCAAGCCGGACGCTCGTGTCCTGGGGCACTATTTGTATTATCAGCCACCCGCTGCTTCACTATCGCGAATTTGTCATCTGTTTCCGCAAGCTCATGAGCGAACCTATCATCCAGATTATTTGGATGAAAACTTCTCCCGTATCGGTATGGAGTTAACCGAGCGCGAACTGCGTGGTTACACAAAGGAACCAGGAAGCTATTTACGCTATCATGTCCCTAACGAAAAGCTTCATCTGTTGGCCTACTTGGCTGAGCATCGTGGCAGCGATGATCGTCCAAATCTTTTTGTCAGTGATGTGGATAAAGATTAAGACGGCGGTTACGTGGGTATAAGACCCGTCACATGGACAATGATTGCTAGGCCCGGGTTGACACCCAAGCATCAATCAGATAAACGCCAAAATAAGAAGAAACCTGCTCGAAGCCCGCCTCTCTCAACAGTTCCTGAACCTGTATCGCAGGGATCGGATCGTACGCAGTACCAATAGATTCCGCAAACCTTGCAGTCTCCTCCCTGGATACGCCGTTGTCGTGCATATGCTTCACCCAAGTTCGCATTTGCAGGTCAAAAGCAGTCGTGCCCGGTTCCCCGTTAATCGAGGAAAGGAACAACGGCGCTCCCGGTTTCAGCCGTCCTGCAATCCCGCGCAGCAGCTGTAACTTAGCAGACAGTCCTTGTATGAAATGCAGCACAAGCATGCAGGTCGCTGCATCGTATAGTTGGCCGGGCGGCAGATCCTCGATCGATCCCTGAATGAGCCTCACCCGCTGTTTCAATCCAACTGCCTCCACCCGCCGAGCTGCAATCTCCAGCATGCGTTCGGAAGGATCGATTCCCGTAAATGTCCTGTCCTCATGTTCCGCGCCAAGCGCTACGCACTCCTGACCGCCGCCAGCGCCAACGACAAGAATGTCGGCTGTGCTCTTGACCCCTTCAATACTTTGCGCCTTCAGCAAGCGACTCGTGATCTCGTACAGACTCGCATAGCCTGGGATTTTCAGAGGTATCGTTTGTTCGTAATGATACACGGCCGGATGCTCCCAATTTAGTGGCTTCCGTTTGTCTTTGTGTCCCATCTTCAGATCTCCTTCCTAACCTCTTTCCAATTCTCTGTTCTTCCACTATAATGATAATCATTATCAATTATAGAAGGAAACAATGAAACTACCATCCCTGAAATCTGGGATTAATATAAGGAAAACGGAGAAGTTGGAGGCTTGAGGAGAACAAATATGCATACAAACATAGAAGCCGTCAGAGCCGAACTATTGAAGCTTGCCGAGAGCACAAATTGTTCGCAAACTTATAGAAGAAGGCTCCTGAAGCTGCTGCAGAAGGCTGTCCCCTTCGATGCTGCATGCTGTACTTCTGTCGATCCCCAAACATTGCTGTCTACGGGTTCTGTAACCGATGCGGAAGTGGAGCTCATGCACGACAGCATATTCGAATACACAGGAGTTTCCAGCCGCAGAGAGCTCATCTGGCATTTGTTTTCACGATTCAGCATCGCATGACTTGGAAATCGTGAGAGTATCGATAGGTTAGCTGAAGAAATATAGTAAAATGAAGGATACGCTATCTTCCCTAAACGGGGATGATCATAAGATCCCTGTTACCTGGGTACATAGCGTTTTACATGAGTTTGGAGGATACCTACATGTGGATGATTTATGCTTTTGGTGCGGCGCTATTTGCAGGTTTAACTTCTATTCTTGCTAAAATCGGAATTCAGCGTACGGATTCCAATCTAGCTACCGCCCTTAGAACCGGAATTGTTGTCATTTTTGCGTGGGCTATCGTGTATGCAGGGAACTTACATACGAACCTGTTCGACATCAGCTCGAAGTCTCTCTTCTATCTCGTATTATCAGGACTGACGACCGGCGCTTCTTGGATCTTCTATTTCAGAGCGCTGCAGCTAGGCAATGTGAATGTCGTCGTTCCCATTGATAAATCAAGCACGATTATTACGATGCTCTTTGCGATTATCTTACTGGGGGAACCAGTTACGTTATTGAAAATCATTAGTATGGCGTTGATTGGAATCGGAACGTATATGATGATACAAAGAAAACAAGATGCTGGACAATCCTCTGACAGAAGCGGGAAATGGGTTTGGTATGCCGTACTTTCCGCTTTTTTCGCAGCAATTACAGCAATCTTAGGCAAAGTCGGCATTGAAGATGTTGATTCCAATCTAGGCACCGCCATACGAACAATCGTTGTGCTGATCATGGCGTGGTTAATTGTTTTCGCAACTAAGAAACAGGGCGGCATCAAAGAAATCGACAAAAAGAGTTGGATTTTCCTTACCTTATCAGGTTTGGCCACCGGCATGTCATGGCTGCTCTACTTCAAGGCATTGCAAGAAGGGCCCGCAAGTATCGTAGTCCCTATCGATAAATTAAGCATACTCGTGACGATTATCTTCGCTTACATTGTGTTTAAGGAAAAATTGTCTATGAAGGCTTTTGTCGGTCTCCTCCTGCTTGTTGGCGGGACCTTTATGCTTCTGTTATAACTACCACTTTCTGCGCACATGGTTGATTGATAGTCAAGATCGTGACTTCCCTGTAATGGGTATACAAAAAAGCCCGTAAATCATCATGCATCCGATTTACGAGCCTGCTCAAAGCTGCTATGATAAAAAATCTTATCGAAGAAATAACAGACAAATAAAAAAATCCTTATTGACGTAAGGATTCTGCTAATTAGAGTATGGTGCGGTCAAGAGGACTCGAACCTCCACGATATTGCTACCACTAGAACCTGAATCTAGCGCGTCTGCCAATTCCGCCATGACCGCATATAAGATGCTGCGTTTGAAACCGATAATAATCCGGAATCAATAATCATCACTATACACGGTTGGAACCATTGTGTCAAGCACCGTCATAGCAAAAATGAAACGATTGTGATTAACGCATATAATCTGATGGAAAATTGATAATTCTTAAAGGGTGAAACGTAAAAAACACCCCGCTGCCGAAAATCATCGACGACGGGGTTGTTAGATCGTTTAGATATAAAAAAACCTCATAAGCATGAGGATTCATTGATGAAAGTATGGTGCGGTCGAGAGGACTCGAACCTCCACGATATTGCTACCACTAGAACCTGAATCTAGTATTGGCAGTGGAATGTAGAACCGTCTATTCCCCAAACCCTTGATAATCAAGGGTTTTTTTCTTTTAGTTTTCCCATCTGGTTCTTTCTATTCTACTGAAATCCGTTCAGTCTGACCCCAGTTTGTCCCCAAAAAACCTCTGTCCCCAATCACTTCCCATTTGGGGACGGGCTCAGAATTAACTGTACAAATGCGGTTGCACTGGGGCAATGGACTTTCGACTCGATGGAGTTCGTTGCAACTCTTCTCTCCAAGCCTTGAACCCATACAATCATCTACGCACGCAAGAACATTTGTTCTTATTATATGCGGTCTGAATAAATTTAACAATGCTAATTTTGAGCAAATATAAAAGCCGAAGAGGATTGCCCTCGTCGGCTTTTATTCGTTCTCAGAAATGTGTCTCATTAAATCGGCAGGTTGACACTCAAGAGCATCACAAATCTTATCAAGTACATCAACGGGTATGTGCTTGATGCTACCAACTGCAAATGCTGAAATTGTGGGCGGTCTTATGCCTGTTTTCTCGGCAAGTTCTTTTTGGGTCATCTCACGCTTGGCGAGCATAACCTTAAGGTCGAATTTGATCATGATATCACCTCTCACCACATTATATACGATATACGTATCATATTAATACTTATATCGTAAATTTTTTTATGTAAAATACGTATTTCGTATTGTTTTATTACGTTATTCGTAGTATAATAAAGATATAGAAAGGAGGTGAACAACGATGTCGAAGAAAAAGACAAAAAAGACTCCGGCACCACCGCCAGAGTCAGAAAAGAAAGGCGACCGAATTCAGGTTCGCGAATGGGTCTTGCTTCTCACGGCTCTCGCCCAACTCGTAACCGCGGTCATTAGCCTCTTTAAATAAGAGGAAAGCCACTCGCCCTTCCGGGCGGGTGGTGATTCGGTCGCCTTACTCAATTATACCACACACGGGAAAACAGAATACAGGAAGGGGCAGATGAGATGAGAAAAATCGATAAAATCGATGTAGCGATTGGGCTTATGGTGCTGTCTCTTATCGTAAACATCGTAGATCTGATTATCAAATGAACAGCAGGCGCACATGGGGGCAGCAGCCCCCTTTCTCCAAACTCGAAAGTGTACAAGACTTCGTTGACCTTTTCCAAGGTACACGACTAGATTACGCGGGCTGGGGCGCGGATATCGTCAACGTCCTGACCGTCTCCTGGGTGAGCTGCATCCTGGATGATAGATATACCGATGATCGAAAAAAGGTTCGACGGTTAAAGAACCTCCTGGTTGCATCGTCGAAAGTTCTTGAATAGAAGTTATTTCTTGAGGGGGGCTTCTGCCCCTCTATATTTATGTAGGAATATTTGATGAAGGCTTATGAGGAATTACAGCTACATAAATAAATAAGAGTCGCAGGGATGCTTTGTAATTATAACCTAATTACATCACTGTTCCTTGTCCGCATCATTCTCTATCCTCATACATTCGTCCCCATTATATGGAGCTATTTACTCTGATTCGAGGCACTAGTATTTCGCGATATATCGCCACGAAATTTCATTAATCATGAAATTCTCCTAATTATTCTCTCGATTTTACATTTTTATACACATAAAAGATTACCTGTATGTTAATATAGGATCAACATTTAGATTTATCTAAATGAACCATATAATAGGAGGTCGATCAAATGAAAAAAGTATCACTCGCATCTTTGATTCTGCTCCTCTGCTTTAGTGTTTTTGTAACGGCTGTTTCAGCAGCGGCTGGTGCTGATTCAGGATTTCAATCTGTGAAAAACGGCCACACTGCTAGGGTTTATACCGATTCAACCTACTATGGAACTGGTCAAACTACCATTTCAGTTACAATTGGGAAATCGACATCTAGTTCATTCAGCTACATGTTATATTTCGATAATGGTGGACAAATGGTAGAGGTAGCACGTGGCGAGCTAACTTCTTCATCAAAAACCCTCCAAATCGATAAATCTAAGTTATATTCAATCCTTCAACCAAATTCTCAGGGTAGTTATAATGTAAGGTTCAAAATCTTTAAACACGGAGATTTCTGGACTTGGTATGGAGATATTCTTACGAACAATACTTTTACTGCAGTCAGACCATATTAATTTCATTCCTTTTAGGGCTGTCCAAAAAGTCTAAACAACTTGGGGCGGAGGCTGGAAAAGTGATTCAGGCTTTAAGAAATAAGTCATAATAAAAAGAGTCGCTGGGATGCCCTCCCAAGCGGCTCTTATTTGCGTGGAAAACCCACGCATTTCCATTATATCACATTATCGCGACGATGGAATATACTTTCCGTCCATCACCACGCAGTTTCACGACAGACGATTGCATTTGCGATGAACCACTCCCGTCTAAGAAAACCCCATCCACAAGCGTACCGCTGCCGATCTTCTGCTTTATAGCCGTCCGGAATTCCGAAGCAGTGCATGGCGTGTTTGTGACTACCATCCAAAGATTCAGAGACGATCCATATACTAGCGCTGTTCGGTATGTTTTGCCGGCCATGTTCGGCATGTTCTGTTGGCGTGCTCTCTGCTGCCAGCCACCATCGTCCTGCAGCGACATAGATATGCCGCCCTGCGACCAGTACCGGCTACGGTCAGACACCTGCAGCTCGTCAGCCGATTTGACTATCTGCACGGAATATCGGCGGGCGGCCGAATCCCATACAAGAGTACCACGAGCATACTTTGCATTATGCCAGCCGCTGCCGTAGCCGCCCCTACTTCCCTTTACAGGCTGGTTGTTTTGTACAGCTATCGACAACAATGCTCCACTTGCAAAATCGAAAAAGCCGCCATTTACGGCGGTCATTTGCTGGTTGCATAGGTTCGTCCGGCAGGATCGCAGCCGGACATCGTTTGGGCTACACTTCAGGGCATGGAGCACGACTCCGTTGGACGCCGTACATTTGCTGTATGTCGCCTTGCTCAAAGTGCCGCCCCCTTCGTGAGGGTCACTTTCTTAGCTGACTGATCCCATCCCACCTGAAGGCCGCAGGCTTCTGCAATGGAGCGAACAGGGGCATAGGTAATGTTGTTGACAAGGATACCATCTTTCACTTGTTTACCGTCCACCTCGATTGTAACCACGTCTTTTGACGGCTCCGGTTTCGGTGCTGGCTGCTGCGGCTTGCCTTGGCTAATCATTTCACGATCAATCATGTTCAAAAACTTCGACCAATGCGGAAGTATGCGACTTGGACAGTTCTTTTTCGTCCAGTGGCCGTGAGGCACTACCCGTTGAAGCGTCAGACCATGCCGTTTCAAAAGCTTCGCCACAAGCCATGCGGCGTTCTTCCATGCACCCTCTTCGTTCATCCCATCGTACATACAAACTTCGATACCGATGCTCGTAGAGTTACCAGGACCATTGCCGTCTGTGCAATGCCAACC